>CATZDY010000028.1 GCA_958417755.1 uncultured Peptococcaceae bacterium | reverse complement strand
TATATTGCTTATGAAACAGCCATGGTGTATGGGGAAGTCTTAGAAATGGATAGCGGGGTTAAGAAACAAAGTTAGTATCCAAAGAAACACAGCCAGGAATGATGAAAGGCCTAAAAGGGGAAGGATAGCAAAAATACCAAGGTATCTTAAAAAAGGATACCTTTTTTTTATGTTTTTGCCTGTGTGGTAAATTCGTCTTATTTACCTTTATCCCTATGCTGCGCTATAATAGATCATTATACCCGAAAAAAGAAGAAAATTTGTTTATAAAAAACCTGAAAACAAGTGTTGGTAGAGGTGGAGCATTTTATTTTAGAGTAGTGAAATGAGACTGATAGAAAGCAACAATATTTTTAGCAAAAGCATTGCAAAGGATGCAAGGTTTTGTATTGCCTTTGTTAAAAATAAAAGAAGCGAGGGATATACCATGAATAATGCCATGGCTGGTATGGTGACAGGGATTGGCAGCTTGCCTTATAAAGAGCCGGATCCAGCATTACCCCTTATTTTTGCCAATATGCCTTTGGTACCCCATTGGCCTCAATTGCCCCGGCGGAGCAAAGGGGAAGGACTTATTTTACAGTTTTTAGGACCTTTGGTGCAAGCAGGATTGTTGGTGATACAAAATAATACCCCTATATTTGATACAAACAATCCTTTGTGGGAAGAAAAGTTGGGGAATTTTTATGCTTTGTATCGGCAGGCGGAACAGGATGATAAAAAAGCATTGGATGCCTTTGCCCTTCCTTCGGAAGCAGCAGTGGGGTTTTATGCCTTTTTGGATTATGCAAAACAGTGTGCATCTCAAAAAGTGCAATATTATAAGGGCCACCTGACCGGACCTTTGACCATGGGATTTCTATTAAAGGATGCTGCAGGCAATGTAGCCTATTATCAAGACCAGTTGCGGGATATATTGGTCAAAACATTGGCTCTGCATGCCCGTTGGCAAGCCGAGACATTGGCTTCCTTGGGGCGAAATGTGGTGATTTTTGTGGATGAGCCTGCGGTGGGGGTATATGGAAGTCCACAACATCCTAATTTAATCAAGGAGCAGGTCATACAAGATTTGCAGGCCATCTTTCAGCAGGTTCATCAAGTGGGGGGCTTGGTAGGCGTGCATTCTTGCGACGGAGTGGATTGGTCTTTGCTTTTTGCTTCTGGGGCTGATTTGGTGAATTTAGATGCCTATAGCTATGGCGCATCTTTACTATCCCATGGGGAAGCGCTGCAATCCTTTTTAACCCAGGGCGGTTTGGTAGCTTGGGGCATTGTTCCTACCAATCAAGCAGCCCAGGAGGAAACTGCAGGTTTATTGATGGATAAGTTAATCAATCTTTGGGATGCGTTGGCCCAAAATGGAGTTGATAAAACATTGTTGCAACAACAATGGGTGATTACCCCTGCCTGCGGGGTAGGGCTTTTGCCGGAGGAATTGGCTGTACATATTTATCAATTGACCCGTGAAGTAGGGCAGTGTTGTAAAAAAATTACTGGCATGGAATAGGCCCTATAGAGATAAAGAATTTTGGTATTTCCCTTAAACTTTTAAAGCAAAAGCTTAAAGATAAGGTGGAAGGAAACCTTTGAATTGATTGGGAGGCATAGAAATGACAGAGAAAAAATTACCTTTTACCAAGGAGCAATTGCTGAAAATCAGCGAAACATATGCAACGCCTTTTTATGTGTATGATGAAAAGGCCATCCGGGCCAATGCCCGACAGCTGGTGCAGTCCTTTTCCTGGGCTCCTGCTTTTCAAGAATATTTTGCAGTCAAAGCCACTCCCAATCCACATATTTTGGCCTTGCTAAAAGAGGAAGGATTTGGTGCTGATTGTAGCTCTCTGGCAGAGCTGATTTTGGCAGAGAGGGCTGGCATTGTAGGAGAAAAAATTATGTTTACCTCCAATGATACCCCAGCCCAAGAATTTGTAAAAGCCAAAGAATTGGGGGCTATTATCAATTTGGACGACATCAGCCATATTCGTTTTTTAGAAGAATGTGCTGGTATTCCGGAGATCATTTCCTTTCGTTATAATCCCGGTCCATTGCGACAAGGGGGCAATGCTATTATCGGGAATCCAGAGGAGGCCAAATATGGCCTAACAAAGGAACAAATCTTTGAGGCCTATCCACTGATGCAAGCCAAGGGAGTCAAGCGTTTTGGTTTACATACTATGATTATTTCCAATGAATTGGATGCCAATTATTTTATTGAAACAGCCCATATGATGTTTGATTTGGCTTTGGAACTCCATAGGGTTTTAGGCATTCGCATGGAATTCGTGAATTTTGGCGGGGGTATTGGCATTCCCTATCGTCCTGGGGAAAAGGCTGTGGATTTGCAAGCATTGGGCCAAGGGGTGAAAAAAGCTTATGAACAAAAAATTGTGGCCAATGGCTTGCATCCTTTGAAGTTAGCCTTGGAAAGTGGCCGGATGATTACTGGACCTTACGGGTATTTGGTGTCCACAGTTTTGCATCGCAAAGAGACGTACAAACATTATATAGGCTTGGATGCTTGCATGGCTGATTTGATGCGTCCAGGGATGTATGGCGCCTATCATCATATTACAGTGTTGGGTAAAGAGGACAAGCCCTTAAATCATATCTATGATGTGACAGGATCCCTTTGTGAAAATAACGATAAATTCGCCATTGACAGAAACCTGCCAGCCATTGACATTGGTGATGTTTTGGTCATTCATGATGCCGGGGCCCACGGGCATGCCATGGGATTTAATTATAATGGCAAGCTTAGGCCAGCAGAATTGTTGTTTAAGCCAGAGGGCACTGTGCAAATGATTCGAAGGGCGGAAACCCTGGAAGATTATTTTGCAACTTTGGATTTTTCTACTTTAAGGTAAGGAATCATGACCTTTGGTTTTCAGGCAGATGGATAGCTAAGCTTAAGTTTTGAAGCAAATAGCATAAGATGGCAAAGGTTTCATTTTATTTGTATTGATTTTTAAATAGGATTTCTGAAAAGATTCAGTGAGGTTAGATTTTTGTATCAGTTATGAACAGAAGCCTGGAAAGTGATTTTGCTGCCTAGATTTAGGTGGTGAGGAGAACTTTTCAGGTTTTTCCTTTATTATGTATATTCCTTGCTTAATAAAGATTGTCATGTTGATAAAGGAAATGAGTGTTTATGTCGAGTTTTGTTGATATTGATAAAGAAAGAAACCCTGGCGTCGATTTTGGCAAAGATTTTTTGGTTGCGGTTTTTGTGGCAATACTATAGAATAAGTGGTGAAAAGTGGTGTAAAGTGGGTAGAAGATAAAAAATTGTGGGGTGGTCGACCTGTGTTCATGGGGGAATATCAGCATACAATGGACACAAAGGGCAGGCTGTTCATGCCCGCGCGGTTCCGGGAGGAATTGGGCATGCGTTTTATCTTGACCAAAGGCCTGGATCAGTGTCTTTTTGTTTTCCCCATGCAAGAGTGGACCCTCCTGGAGCAAAAGCTTCGATCCTTGCCTGTTACCATGAAAGAAGCCAGGGCTTTTAGTCGTTTTTTATTTGCTGGAGCCACTGACTGTGAATTGGACAAACAGGGTAGGATATTGATTCCAGCTCATCTGCGGGATTATGCTGGTTTGGAGAAAGAGGCTATGGTCATTGGGGTCTCCTCCCGGGTGGAGGTTTGGGCCAAAGAGGCCTGGCAAACATATAATGAGGAGTCTCTGAATTCCTTGGAGGATATTGCGGAAAAAGTAGGGGGATTTGTCCTAGGGGGCGTGTGATGATGAAGCTTTACAATGGATACCATAGATTGCCCATGGGTATATTCATTCATCCATCCATAACCCCCTTTGCAAAGAAATGTTGAAAAAAGTGCTGCCTTTGATGATTGGTGGGCTTAAACCATTGTTTCCATCAATCCATCAAAGGTACCTTTAAAATTTAGAATAAGTTGGTGATGTGATCATTTTGAACGGGTCTATTGCTTTTACACACAAGCCGGTTTTGTTGACAGAAGTGCTAACCTGGCTTTCCCCTCAATCCGGGGGGATTTATGTGGATTGTACCCTGGGAGGTGGTGGTCACAGCATCGGTATTTTGGAGCAATCAGCTCCAGAGGGTAAGTTGGTGGGCATTGATCAGGATTTGGACGCCATAGAAGCTGCAAGAAGCAATTTAGCAGCATATGGTGACCGCATGGTTTTGGTGAAAGATAATTTTTATCATTTGCCCCAAGTGTTGGATCATTTGGAGATTGCCAAAGTCAATGGTGTTTTGATTGACTTGGGAGTCAGTTCCTATCAACTGGATAATCCCGCCAGGGGTTTTAGCTATATGCAAGATGCGCCTTTGGATATGCGGATGGATCAAGAATCCCTTTATGATGCTAAAAAAGTGGTGAATGGTCGGTCAGAGCGGGAATTGACAGAAATCATTCGGCAATACGGGGAGGAAAGATATGCTGCCCGTATTGCTGCCCATATTGTCAAAGAACGGGAAAAGGCTCCCTTGGAAACCACGGGAAAGCTGGTGGAGATTATCAAAAAAGCCATTCCAGCAAAAGCAAGAAGGGACGGGCCTCACCCAGCCAAACGTACTTTCCAAGCCTTGCGCATTGAAGTAAATAATGAACTGGGCATTATCAAAGAAACTCTCAGGACAGCGGTGGATAGGTTGGTGGCAGGGGGCAGGCTTTGTGTGATATCCTTCCATTCCTTGGAGGATCGTTTGGTCAAAGAAACCATGAGAAACTTAGCCCATCCTTGCACCTGTCCCCGGGATTTTCCGGTCTGTGTTTGTGGGAATAAGCCCTTGGTCAAGGAAATGGTTCCAAAGGGCATTGTACCAACAGAGGATGAATTGTTATCAAATCCACGGGCCCGCAGCGCCAGGTTGCGGATTGCGGAAAAATTATAAGTTCTAAAGGGATTGGATGGTGAATATTCTGTGATAGTAGCGCGGGAGCGATACGAGCAATACAGCCTACCGAAGGAAGACCGTCGGCTTGTCCGACGTCCCCGTCACATCCCCCAGAATCGAAAAGGCCAGGCAGCCTTGGTATGGTTGGTCTGTGTCATCTTTTGTATGGGTTGTGCCATTGCCTTTTATTATGCCCAAGTGCTGATAACAGGGTACAAAATTTATGCTTTAGAAAAGAAATTGGATACCATTGGACAAGAAACCACCCAATTGCATGAACAAGTGATGCAATTATCTTCCTTAGAATATATTGAAATTGTAGCTAGGGAAAAATTGGGAATGGTAGCGTCAGATAATAAAAATGTCATACAAGTGGAAGCTGCCACCATAGAAAAGAAAGATGCTGGCATAGAATCTGAAGCCAAAGCAGCAGAGCCTGAAGAGCCGAAAGAGGCTTTGACTGAACAAAACCGGGTATTGCAGGCATTTGCCAATTTGTTGGGGGCTGTACGAGGTTCATAAGGTCAAGCTTAGGTGGGCACATTTTGAAGGAGGAAGTCTATGCGCACAACCGGCATACTCGTCCGAAAAAGGCTCGCCTTTCTTTTTTTCGTATGTGCACTCATTTTAGTGGCATTCATAGGTAGAGTAGGCTGGATTCAATTCGCCCGGGGGGATGATTTGCAAAAATTGGCCTTAGAGGCCCGGATGCGAGAGGTCCCAGTGGAAGCCATGCGAGGTGATATATTTGACCGCAATGGCAAGGAATTGGTTACTAGCATCAGCGTGGATTCAGTCTATGCAATACCCCATCAAGTACAAGATCCGGAACAAGCAGCGGATCAATTGTCCCAGATTTTGGAGATGGATCGGGAGAAAGTCTTTACCATTTTAACGCGCAAATCTTCCTACGAGTGGGTAAAGCGGAAAATAAGCCCAGAGGCTTCCGAGAAAATGAAAGATTTGCATTTGCCAGGTATTCATACCGTGGAGGAGAGCAAAAGGGATTATTTGCATGATACTTTAGCCCCCCATTTGCTGGGTTTTACTGGGGTAGACAACCAAGGACTCATTGGCATTGAAAAAACCTATGATTCCTTGCTACAGGGCGAGCCCGGTAAAATTTTAGTGGAACATGATGCAGCGGGACGGAAATTGGACGATGCTATTCAGCTGTATGTGGCTCCGCAAAAAGGGAAGAGCCTTGTTCTGACCATTGATGAGACAATTCAGTATTTTGTAGAGCGAGAGCTGGACAATGTAGTGGCCAGGTATCAGCCCAAATTGGCAGTGGTTTTGGTGATGGATCCAGCCACAGGGGAAATATTGGCCATGGGGAATCGTCCCACCTTTCATTCCAATGACTGGAAGAGCGCTCCCACCAGTGTATGGGATCGCAATCCAGCCATTTGGTACAATTATGAGCCAGGATCTACTTTCAAGATTATTACTACCTCTGCGGCAGTAAATGAACAAGTGGTGAAAAGCGGCGATCGTTTTTATGATCCTGGATACGTGGAAGTGGCGGATCGCAGAATTCGTTGTTGGAAAGCCGGGGGGCATGGAAGCCAAACCTTTGAAGAAGTGGTAATGAATTCTTGTAACCCAGGTTTTGTGGAAATTGGTTTATCCTTAGGCACCAAAAGATTCTATCAATATTTAAAAGCTTTTCATTTTGGACAAAAAACAGGGATTGATCTGCCCGGTGAAGCCACTGGAATTATTATTCCAGAAAAAAAAGCCACCAATTTGAATCTCGGCACCATGGCCATGGGGCAATCCATTGCTGTCACCCCCATTCAGTTATTGCGGGCTGCCAGCGCTGTGGCCAATGGTGGAACCTTGATGAAGCCTATGCTGGTCAGGGAAGTTTTAGATGAAAGCGGCAAAGTAGTGAAAACATATCAGCCGGAAAAAGTAGAGCAAGTGATAACCAAGGAAAATTCCGCCACAGTGCGCAATATGCTGGAGCAAGTGGTGGCCCAAGGCACTGGCCGCAATGCCTTTGTGGAAGGTTACCGGGTGGCCGGAAAAACCGGTACTGCTCAAGTGGTGGGTGAAAGTGGAGGATATGTGAGCGGCAAATATGTGGCTTCCTTTTGTGGTTTTGCCCCTGCGGATAATCCCAAATTCGCTATGTTGATTATGATAGCAGAACCCCAAGGCGGAATCTATTATGGCGGGCAAGTGGCGGCCCCGGTGTTTCAAGTCATTGCCAGGGATATCTTACATTACATGAAAATTCCGGAGAACTCGGAGCTGGTAAAACCCAAGGATCCGGCCCTGTGGTATGAACCAACCAAAGTGGAAGTTCAAGTACCCCAGGTGTTACATTATTCTCTCAACGAAGCCATGAAAATGTTGAATCAAAGTGGTTTATCCGTGAAAACCACTGGAGAGGGTAACATTGTTTACGGGCAGGTTCCTGAGGGGGGAGCGAAAGTAATGAGTGGGACAGTGGTCTTATTGGATTTGGATGCTCCAGCTACCTTGGATCAGGAGAAAAAGGTCACTGTGCCTAATTTATCTGGTTTAACAGAGGAAGAGGCAGTGGATTTATTAAAGGAAATTCATTTGCTAACTGAAATAGAAGGCAATGGTTTGGTGGAAAAACAAGATCCCCAACCCGGGATCATTACTTTACAAGGTAGTACAGTGAAATTGCACTTAGCCCCGCCGGGGGATGAGGCATCCCATACCGTAGCGCCGGTGTTAGGGCAGGAATTTATCATGGATTAGCTCAGATAAGCCTGCAGGATTTAGTCCCGCAGGCTTATCCCATCAAAGAAAAGATTTTGATCAACCTTACAAAAGATAGCTTGTCAAGATGTTGGTTTTCGGTTAAACAAAATGTCACTGGATATAATATGGAAAGAACTGTTAAGGGGGAGTTAGATGTTATTACAGACCCTAATCAGCAACATAGAAATACTAGATTTACAAGGTGATGTGACCCGGGAAATCACAGGAATTGCCTATGATTCACGCAAAGTAAAAACAGGGTATTTGTTTGTGGCAGTACCGGGTTTTAAAACTGACGGACACCATTATATTGAGCAAGCAATCCAAGCCGGTGCTGTGGCTGTGGTGGTAGAAAGGGAGGTTTCCCTGGCCCAGCCTGCTGTGACAGTGGTTCGGGTGGTCTCGTGTCGGCGGACTTTGGCTTTATTGGCAGATGTTTTTTATGGGCATCCTTCAGGGCGTATGACCATGATTGGGGTAACAGGAACCAATGGGAAAACCACCACAGCCAGTTTGATTGCCAGTATTTTTCAGACAAAAGGGTCCACTGGGTTTATTGGTACCACAGCCAATCGCATTGGGACAAAAAAACTGCCAGTAAGCCATACCACTCCGGAATCAGCGGAGTTACAGGCTTTATTGGCAGAAATGGTTCAAGACCATGTGTCCACAGTGGCCATGGAAGTGAGTTCCCATGCTTTATCCTTGGAACGGGTTACAGGGGTTTCCTATGATGTGGCAGTATTCACCAATTTAACCAGGGATCATTTGGATTTTCACCATACCATGGAAGAATACTGCCAGGCAAAAACAAAATTATTCGCAAGTCTAAAGCCCCAAGAGGGTAGGTTTGCGGTGATCAATCGAGATGATCCTTGGCAACAGCATTTCCAACAGGCAAGCAAAGTGCCAGTCATTGGGTATGGTTTCAAAAATCCAGCGGATATCATGGCCTCTGAAGTGGAAATCACAGCCAAGGGGGTTTCCTTTGTGATATTGGAAAAGGAACAGCGAGTTCCTTTGCATTTAAAGCTAACTGGCATGTTTAATGTGTACAATGCTTTGGCTGCTTATTGCGTAGGCCGGGGCCGTGGTCTTCCTCCAAAACAGATTGTTGCTGCTTTAGAAGAGGTGGATGGGATTGACGGACGTTTTGAATTGGTCAATCAAGGCCAAGATTTTGGGGTCATTGTTGATTATGCCCATACCCCTGATGGTTTGGAAAATATTTTGCAAACAGCCCGGGAAATTACCAAAGGCAAGTTAATTACTGTATTTGGATGCGGTGGTGACAGAGACCGGCTGAAACGTCCCATGATGGGGGAAATCGCCTTGAACATGAGTGACCATGTCATTGTGACTTCTGATAATCCTCGTACTGAAGATCCCCTTCGGATCATTGATGATATTGTACAGGGCATGGAAGAAAAAAAGAAAAAACAAACATATCTAATTGAACCAGATCGCCGCATGGCCATTGAAAAGGCCATCTGCATGGCCAATCCAGAGGATGTGGTGGTCATTGCCGGTAAAGGCCATGAAGATTATCAGATAATTGGTGAAGCAAAACATCATTTTGACGATAGGGAAGAAGCAGCAAAAGCTTTGGCAAAACGAAGCAGCCCCATGCATACAATGAAATAAGGAGTGACAATATGTTTCCCTATTCCCTCAAAGAAATCGCCCATTGTCTGGGTACTCGGGTGCAAGGCAAAGGAGAAGAAATCATGGTGAGTGCCTTGAGCATTGATTCCAGAACAATCACCAAGGGGCAATTATTTTTAGCTTTATCCGGAGAAAATTTTGACGGACATCATTTTGTGCCTGCAGCCCAGGCAGCAGGGGCAGCAGGAGCTGTGGTGGAGCGAATTTTACCTGCATGGCCCAGTGATTTTCCTTTGCTGGTGGTGCCTGACGGATTACAGGCTTTACAAAAGCTGGCCCAAAACAATCGCTTGCAAGCCAATATTCCCATGGTGGGGGTGACCGGCAGCTCGGGGAAAACCACAACCAAGGATTTCATTCATGCCGTGCTATCCAGCCGCGGGGAAGTGCTAAAAACAAAAGGCAATTTTAACAATGAAATTGGTCTTCCTTTGACCCTCCTGTCCTTAAAACCTCGCCATTGGGCCGGGGTGGTGGAGATGGGCATGCGGGGGATGGGGGAAATTGAGGCTCTTTGTCAAATTGCCCGTCCCACAGCTGGGGTGATTACCAACATTGGAGAAGCGCATTTGGAGCGTTTGGGCACTGTGGCCAACATTGCCCAAGCCAAAGGAGAATTGTTGGACCATATTCCCCGGGATGGTTTTGTTTTTTTGCATGGCGAAAGCCCTTACATGCAAGAACAGGCCAAGAGATGCGCTGGAAAAGTATATTATTTTGGCCAAGAAAACCAATGGGATTTGTATCCCCGGGATATGACCCCGGAAAATGGAGGGTATCGTTTCTTAGCCGTAACACCTTGGGGAGAAATGGAGCTTTTTGTTCCTTTGCCTGGCAAACATAATGTAACCAATGCCTTGGCTGCCGTGGGAGTGGGCTTAGCCTTTGGTTTGACGCCTGTACAAATTGCAGAGGGACTCTCCTCTTGTCTTTTATCTTCCATGCGTTTGGAAGTATTGGAAAAAGGGGGGATACGCATCATCAATGATGCCTATAATGCCAATCCCCATTCCATGAAAGCAGCTTTGCAGGTGTTGGAGGATATGGCGGGAAATACAGGGCGTTTGGTGGCTGTATTGGCTGATATGTTAGAAGTGGGGCCCCGGGCAGAGGATGCCCACCGGGAGCTGGGTGCTTTGGCAGCGGAAAAAGGTGTGTCTGTTTTGATAACCGTAGGGCCCTTGGCCCAATGGATAGCCCAAGGCGCCTTGGAGCAAGGGATGCCACAAAAGCAGGTCAAACATTGCGCCACCACCCAAGAAGCAGCGGAGATGTTAGAAAGCCAGCTGCAATCAGGGGATGTGGTTTTGGTCAAGGGCTCCCGGGCCATGCACATGGAGGATGTGGTACAAAAAATCTCAGCCCCTGAGGGGCTTTTAGCGCAATTTTGATGATTTGGGAAGAAATTTTTTACAGTGGACGAAATGGTATAAAGACCATACAATAAAAATCAGTACATAGTTGAAATATGTAAAAAGGCCTATTCTTAGGAGAATAGGAATGTTTTTCTTTTTGCCGTTACGACAATTTCCGAAAAAGGTGGTTTTTTTCGTTTGTAACAGGGATGGAAGCAATGGATTGTGGAGCTAGTCAAGGATGAGGACAATGGATAAATGACAGGAATAAGCGGGGTGAACCGAAGATTTCGGAAGTTATGTCTATACAGATTGTATTAGAGTCTTTGGCAATATCCTTTGCCGTGACTGCTTTGTTAGGGCCAATGATAATTCCTTTGTTGCGTAGATTAAAATTTGGTCAATATGTCCGGGATGATGGTCCTGCCAGGCATTTAATCAAAACAGGGACCCCTACCATGGGTGGTGTCATCTTTTTGGCGGGTATTACAGTGGCAGGGGCCATCATGTCCTTTCATTATACGGATGGACTCTTGGTGTTGGCTGTAACCCTAGGATTTGGACTCATTGGTTTTTTAGATGATTATATTAAAATTGCTTTGAAAAGGCCCATGGGGTTGCGGGCCAGGGAAAAGCTCATTGGTCAATTATTGGTGGGCTTGTTGTTGGTGTGGGTATCAGTTTCTGTTTTAGGCAGGGATACGGAAATTTGGATTCCCTTTTCCGGCTTTTTTACCTCTGGGGGTTTTTCCGTGGATTTGGGATTCTGGGGGTATTTGATTTTTGTGCTATTCGTGCTTTTGGGTTCAACCAATGCCGTGAACCTGACGGATGGTCTGGATGGTTTGGCTTCCAGTGTGACAACAATCACAGCCACAGCCTTTACCTTGGTGGCCCTTATTGAAGGGTATACTGGGGTAGCACTTTTGATGGCAGCTGTGGTGGGCGGATGCTTGGGATTTTTATTGTTCAATCATTATCCTGCCAAGGTTTTCATGGGGGATACCGGTTCCCTGGCCTTGGGAGGAGCTTTGGGTGCAGCAGCGGTAATCACCCATACAGAACTATTTTTATTGGTCATTGGCTTTGTGTATGTGCTGGAAGCCCTTTCGGTGATAATCCAGGTTTTTTCCTTTCATGTATTTCACCGAAGGGTTTTTAAAATGAGCCCTTTGCATCATCATTTTGAATTGTGTAACTGGACAGAAAATAATATTGTCATTTTATTTACTGCCATAACCTTGGTTTGTTCTGTATTGGGTATTGTGGCTTTATATCAATTTAAATAGAAGCAAAGGAAAAAAGCCCTTTAGCCGGGCAGGATATTGGACCAGGCTTATCATGGTTTCAGTGTAGGGATGCCATGGGGTTGAGGGCATATAGGGGAGTTAAAAAACGTGAATTGGAATGGGAAAAAGGTATTGGTGGTGGGGGCTGGTAAAACCGGGCTTGCTGCAGCGGATTTTTTAGGCCAAAAAAATGCTTTGGTTACCTTAACAGATGAGAAACCCCGGGAGAATTTTCAAAACCTACCCACCCATCTGGCATCTTTGGGCGTAACCTTTGCCTTGGGCGCTTATCCTGCTGTTGAGCCTAAAGATTGGGATTTGGTATTGGTGAGTCCCGGGGTATCTCCCCTTGTTCCTCCCATACAAGCTGCTTATCAAAAAGGAATTCCTGTATGGGGGGAGTTGGAGGTGGCCTTTGGGCACACCACAGCGCCTATGGTGGCCATTACTGGTACCAATGGAAAAACCACCACCACCACCTTGGTGGGAGAAATATGCCAAAGGGCTGGTTTTAAAACCTTGGTGGCTGGCAATATTGGGCGGCCTTTGTTAGAGGGTGTGGAAGCTTATGGAGCTGGAGATGTGATTGTGGCGGAAGTTTCCAGCTTTCAATTGGAAACCATCCATCAATTTCGTCCCAAAGTGGCTGTGGTATTGAATATTACGCCGGATCATTTGGATCGACATAAGACCATGGAAGCATATTGCCAAGCCAAGGCCAGAATATTCGCCAACCAAGGTCCTGATGATTATACTGTGCTTAATGCTGATGATCCCCTGGTGCGAAGCATGGCTGAACTGACCAAGGGAAAAGTCATATTTTTCAGCCGCAAACATATAGTAGAAGAAGGAGCCTTTGTCCAAAACCAGAGCATTACTTTTGTAGAAAAAGGGAAGCAAGAAACTATCCTTCCTGTGGATCAATTACAAATTCCAGGGGGACACAATCTGGAAAATGCCTTGGCAGCAGTGATTTGTGCCAAAGCCATGGGCATTCCCAAAGAGGTGATTGCCCACTCCCTGGCCCAGTTTAAGGGAGTGGCCCATCGTTTGGAATTTGTGGCAGAATTCCAGGGGGTTCGTTATGTAAATGATTCCAAAGGAACCAATCCGGATGCCAGTATCAAAGCCCTGGAAGCCTATGAAAACCCCTTGGTTTTGATTGCTGGTGGTAAAAACAAAGGCAATGATTTTACTGCCTTCATGCATTGTGCAGCTCCTAAACTCCGGGCCTTGGTTGTTTTGGGGCAATGTGCCGATGAATTGGCTGCCAAGGCCAAACAAGTGGGCATAAAAACCATTCATAAAGCCCTTGATTTTCCCAGTGCCGTGCGCTTGGCCCGGGATGTAGCCCAAAGGGGAGATGTGGTGTTGTTATCCCCTGCTTGCGCCAGCTGGGATATGTTCCGCAGTTTTGAAGAAAGAGGCGATTTGTTTAAACAATTGGTCCAAAGTTTTGCCCTGGAGGTTTGAGGGGACAAGTAAGCCCTAAAACAAACTTGGTAGAGGGGTGACTGAACTGGCAAATGGAGGGGATAACTGTGAAGAAAAAGCCACCTGATTTTATTTTGTTCATTACTGTCATGATGCTTTTATGCATCGGGATTATCATGGTGTTCAGTTCCAGCAGTTATTATGCCATGTTTCCACCCTTCAGCGATCCATTTCACTTTTTGGTTCGCCAATTGGTCCATGCGGTTATTGGGATTCTCATCATGTTTGTGATGATGCGGTATCCTTATAAAAATTGGCAAAAATGGGCAAAACATTTGTTGTTGTTAGCGATTGTTTTGCTCCTGGCAGTATTGAGTCCCTTGGGGGAATCCCGTTTGGGAGCACAACGGTGGTTGAATTTGGGCTTTTATAGTTTTCAGCCTTCTGAATTGGTTAAGTTCTGTGTCATTGTGTTCATTGCCTATGCCATTACCCTGAAAAAGGATAAAATCACCAATTTTAAGCAGGGGATTTTGCCCATTTTGGTGGTCATGGGTTTAACCGGTGGTTTGATTTTATTAGAAGACGACTTGGGCACTACAGTGACCCTATGTGGTACAATTTTTGTGATGTTGTTTGCTGCAGGCGCTAGGATATCCCAGCTGCTCACAGTGGGCTCCTTGGGCGTAGGGGCTGTGATGGTTTCTATTTTTACCGAAGAATATCGATATCATCGCTTTATGGCCTTTTTGGATCCCCAGGCAGATCCTGCTGGTGCTGGCTGGCAGATATTGAATTCATTGATGTCCATAGGCTCAGGCGGTTTATTGGGCATGGGATTAGGACAGGGCAGGCATTCAAAATTTCTTTATTTGCCAGAGAGACAAACTGACTTTATTTTTGCTGTGATTGGAGAAGAATTGGGCTTTATTGGTTGCGCTTTGGTGATTTTATTGTTCATTCTTTTCATTTGGCGGGGGTATAAAATCGCTATTACTGCTCCGGATACCTTTAGTAGCATGTTGGCTGCAGGGATTGTATCTGCCATTGGTTTACAAGCCATCATTAACATTGGCGTTGTGACCAGCAGTTTGCCTGTTACAGGGATTACCTTACCTTTCCTGAGCTATGGGGGCACATCTTTGGTCTTTACCCTGATGAGCGTAGGGGTTTTATTGAATATTTCCCGGTATACGACTTTGAAATGACCAAGGACAATGCACATAGATTTTTCCATGGATTTATGGGGTTTTAACGATTCTTGAGCAAAGAGGTGTTTGCCATTGAAGTTTGTGGTAACCGGAGGTGGGACAGGGGGGCATATTTATCCTGCTTTGGCTATTGCCAAGGGACTACAAGATGCATTCCAAGCTAAAGTATATTATATTGGGGGCACCAAAGGCATTGAGGCAAGCATTGTGCCAAAAGCCGGGTGGCCCTTTCGGGCCATTCAATTGGAAGGCTTTCAACGAAAGATTTCTTGGCACAATATGGTGGTTGCCTGGTATGCTTTGGCAGGCCTTTGGCAGGCTGTGAAATGGATACGGGAGATAAAGCCCGCTGCAGTGGTGGGTACCGGAGGGTATGTTTGCGGACCAGTGGTGCTGGCAGCCCGCCTTTGTGGTGTTCCCACATTGATTCATGAGCAAAATGCTTTTCCCGGTTTTACCAACCGCGTTTTATCAGGTTTGACCAAACAAGTGGCTTTGACCTTTCCGGAATCTGCCCAGCATTTTTCCCGCCATGCCCGGACAAAAGTAACCGGGCTTCCTGTGCGTCAGGAAATCCTACAGGCTGATCGAGAAACTTCTCGCTTCAAACTAGGCCTTGGGACAGATGATCTGTTGGTGCTTTCCTTTGGCGGTAGCCAAGGCGCCAGCAGCATCAATCGAGCCATGGGGGAAGTGTGCCGGCGGGTTATGGCCCAAGGTGATAACAAAAAACTACACATCATGCATGTGACTGGTCCCCGTCAATATGAGACCTTTTTAAAGAGTTTGGAAACAAATGGTATATCCCTTTCTGAACAGGGGAATATTACCATTATTCCTTATTTGGATGATATGCCCACTGCCTTGGCTGCCAGTGATTTGGCTGTATGTCGGGCTGGGGCTGCCACCTTGGCTGAGCTAACAGTGGTGGGACTGCCCGCCATATTGGTACCTTATCCTTATGCTGCGGGGAATCATCAAGCCTATAATGCCCGTTCTTTGGAAAAAGCCGGGGCTGCTTTGGTGATTGAGGACAAAGCGCTGCAAGGAGAGAATTTATGGAAAACCATGGTGCAATTGTTTTCTGAACAAGGAAAATTACGAGAAATGGCTGCTGCCAGCAAAATGGCCGGCCGGCCTAAGGCAGCGGAAGATATTGTGCATTGCGTTCGCTCCATTCTCCAGGATGCCCCGGCATAATGCCTGGTATCCCGGAGAATTTGGGGCAATTTTATAGCATCTTGTTGCTAGGGTGGACAAGTTATTGGTCTATTGGAAGACAAGCAAGCAAAGGGTTATACATAGAGAAGTTGTAAAGTTAGGAAAATGTTTAAAAAGAAAAAGCGTGTCAAGAAATCCTGGGAGCAAGCAGTGAAATCCCAGTCATATGGAGATTGTATAGAAGAAAAAAACACAATGGGGTGGAGGAACACCTTATTTAGGCTATGCATACTATATCCTAACTCTTGCGGCCAACATCAGCCAAAAGAGCAGAAAAATCGGCTGACAAGGGAAGGTTAGTCCTAAGGTATGCAGCAGGCCGTTTCGGGGGGAGAGATAAACATTGCAAAATTTACCTGAACGGGTGCACTTTATCGGGATTGGTGGCGTGGGCATGAGCGGTTTGGCCAGTATTTTATTATCCTTGGGCCATCAAGTGAGCGGTTCGGATATTCATCAAAGCAATGTCATCCAACGCTTGCAGCAACAAGGCGCCATCTGTTACCTGGATCATCGGGAAGAAAACATCAAAAAGGCCCAGCTGGTGGTTGTTTCCAGTGCCATTCGGGAGAGCAATCCTGAACTACAAGCAGCCCGAAAAGCAAGTATCCCAGTGGTGCATCGAAGTGAGATTTTGGCTTTTTTGATGGAAAAACAGGCAGGCATTGCAGTGGCTGGAGCTCATGGCAAAACCACAACCTCTTCTATGTTATCATTGGTTTTGGAGAAAAACGGGATGGATCCCACCATTGTTGTGGGAGGTGAGTTGAACGATATTGGCGGCAATGCCAAATACGGTGGGGGAAGTTATTTGGTAGCAGAAGCTGATGAAAGCGATGGGTCTTTTCTGAAATTAAGTCCCAAAGCTGTGATTATCACCAATGTGGAAGACGACCATTTGGATCACTATGGCTCTGTGGAAAAAATCAGAGAAGCTTTTCAGCAATTCATTGCCAAAGTGCCGGAACAAGGGGTGGCGGTCCTGTGCCTGGATGATCCCGGGGTACGGGAAGTGTCCAAAGATTGTCAATGCCCCAAAATTTATTATAGTGTAAAGCGGCAAGATGGGGACTATACTGTGCGCAATATTTCCTTTGCTGCGGGAAATACCCAGGCTGATGTATACGAAAACAATCAATTCTTGGGCACTTTATCCTTACAAGTACCGGGGGAGCACAATGTATCCAATGCCCTAGGTGTCATTGCTGCCGCCCGTTGGGCAGGATTGAATTTTCCTGAAATCGCTGCTGCCCTGGAGACCTTTTCCGGGGCTGGCCGCAGATTCGAGTTATTGGGAGAAGTGAGGGGTAGCCGAGTGGTGGATGATTACGGCCATCATCCCACAGAAATTGCTGCTACCTTAAAAGCTGCCCGACAAATATGCAAAGGCAGGGTGATTTGTGTTTTTCAGCCCCACCGGTATACCCGGACAGCCTTGCTGCATGAACGTTTTGGGGAAGCCTTTGGAGATGCTCAGGAAATCATTGTCACAGAAATATATAGTGCCGGGGAAACACCCATGGAAGGGATCAGTGCCAAGTTAATTGTGGAAGCCATAGAAAAACATGAACAAAGGCCTGTGACCTATTTGCCTACCTTAGAAGAAGTGGTGGACTATTTGCAAGATTTTATCCGCCCCGAGGATTTGGTGCTCACCATGGGGGCTGGCAATGTATGGTCAGCTGGGGTTTTGTTGGTAGAAAAACTGCGGGCAGAGGGAGAATAACATGAAATCCGAACACCTGGCGGAAGAATTGCGCGCCCGGATAAAGAGTCCTATCTTAACGGAAGAGCCCATGAGCCGGCATACCAGCTGGCGGGTGGGAGGTCCAGCACAATTGTTGGTGGATGTACATTCTATAGAGGATTTGCGCCTGGCCAGACAATATGCCCAAGAAAAGGGACTGGCTACCCTGGTGATAGGTGCTGGCACCAATCTGTTGATCCGTCAAGGCGGCCTGCGGGGTCTGGTGCTCAAAATTGGCGAGGGCTTGGGCCATCTGTCTGTGCATGGGGTGCAGATTACCTCAGGCGCTGGGGTAAGGCTGAGCCATTTGGCCAGGGCTGCTTGTGCCCATTGCTTGGAGGGCTTTTCCTTTATGGCTGGCATTCCGGGCTCCGTGGGTGGCGCCTTGGTGATGAATGCCGGGGCTTATGGTTCATCTGTTAGCAAAGTGGTTGAAAAGGTTGTTTTGCTCAATGCAGCAGGAGAACAGGAGGAACGAGAAGCCTTGGCGTTGGATTTTGGATATCGCAGGAGCAATTTATTGCACAGTGAATATATTGTGGTAGAAGCAGTATTTCGGGGGGTTCCCGGGAATGCTGCCAAGATTCAAGGGGAAATGGATAAAGGCTTGGCTGCCCGGCGGGCAGCCCAACCTTTGGAATATCCCAATGCAGGTAGTGTTTTTAAAAACCCCCCTGGAGATTTTGCTGGACGTCTCATTGAATTGGCTGGCTGCAAAGGCTTGAGCTTGGGGGGAGCGCAGGTTTCGGAAAAACACGCCAATTTTATTGTTAATGTGGGAAATGCCACAGCAGACGATGTATTGGGTTTATTGCAAACAGTGCAAGAAGCTGTGTATCGTTGCAGTGGCATCCAATTGGTGTCAGAAATTCAAGTTGCGGGAGACCACTAAAAGTGGAGGGAACCGAAATGGCGAAGTTTATGGTTGTGGGGGGAAATAGGCTGCAAGGCAAAGTGACTGTCAGTGGCAGTAAAAACGCTTGTTTACCCATTTTGGCAGCCACTTTACTGTATCCTGGTGAAACCGTTGTTCACCGCGTCCCACAATTGCGCGATGTGGAAGTCATGTGTGAAGTATTGCAACATTTGGGTGCCAAAGTGGTGCGAGAAGGCGATACAGTTATTGTGAACGCTAAAGCATTACAAAATTGGGAAGTCAATGAAGATATGACCCGGAGAATGCGGGCGTCCAATTTGGTTTTGGGGCCTTTGCTGGGGCGTTATCAAAGGGCTAATGTCAGTTATCCCGGAGGCTGCGACATTGGGTCCAGACCAATGAATTTGCACTTAAAAGGCATGGCTGCTTTGGGCGCCCGGATCACTGAAAGATTTGGCTATATCTTGGCGGAAACCACTGGTTTATACGGCACAGAATTGCATTTGGATATGCCCAGTGTAGGAGCCACAGAAAATATGATGATGGCAGCAGTTTTGGCTGCCGGGACAACGCTTATTCGCAATGCTGCCAGGGAACCGGAAATTGTAGATTTACAGAATTTTTTAAATCAAATGGGCGCTGATATCCGTGGCGCTGGCAGTGATGTCATCAAAATCAAAGGGGTGCGCTGTTTAAGAGCCACAGAACATACTGTTATCCCGGATCGCATTGAAGCAGGTACCCATATGATAGCTGCTGTGATGACCGGGGGGGATGTTACGGTGAGTGATGTGATACCTGAACATCTGGATTCCCTTACAGCGAAATTAAAAGAAATCGGGGCCTACATTACTGTGGAAGAGGACAGCATCCGGGTGGTGGCCCGGGGAAGACCCCGGGCAGTGGATGTGAAGACCTTATTTTATCCAGGATTTCCCACGGACTTACAGCCCCAACTCATGGCCCTTTTGACCATTGCCGAAGGAACCAGTATCATCACAGAGATGGTGTTTGAAAACCGTTACAAACATGTCAGCGAATTTAGACGCATGGGGGCTGATATCACGGTGGAAGGACAGACAGCCATCATCAAAGGGGTTCATAAGCTCAGTGGTGCGGTGGTGGAAGCCCCTGATTTGCGGGCAGGGGCAGCTTTGGTTTTGGCTGCCTTGGGGGCAGAGAATGGCAGTATCATTGAGAATATTGAACACATCGATAGAGGTTACGAATGTTTAGAAAGAAAATATAATGCTTTGGGGGCCAGGATGATTCGAGTGCACAGTTAATGTGGACTCTTTTTTGGCAACAAGAGGGACAAGATAGAAAAGACGTACTCTGCGCATGAAATTATTCCTCAGGTCTTGGATAGAGCCTGTAAGACTGGTATAATAAATTAAGTCATGTCAATTTCAAGAAGACCTGTACTTGTTTGACAAAGCCATGGATGAAGATAATGTCTATCCACAATACATAGAACAAAGGTTCCCTTTGACTTACCAAAGGAGGAGAAAGGGATTTTAGGCCTTTTCATAAAAGTCTTTTGGGATGATAAAAAGAAATTGGCCCACTTTAATGGGGGGACATGAAATTGGTTCATAAAAAAGTCAAAAAAAAAGCAAAGGGAAATATGGTCCAAAGCGTTTTATTTATCTTTATGGCCTTGTTGGCTGTCTATATCCTCTTGCGGTCTCCTTTGTTTGAGATTCGAAACATTGTCATCACAGGAACCCAACATTTACAAAAGGATACTGTATTAGATGCTGTGGGCATTCGGCGGGGGGAAAATATTTTTAATGTAAAGGTGAAAGATGCTGAACAACGTTTACAGCTTATTTCCCTCATTCAGTCCGCAAAAGTGGAACGAAAACTGCCCAGTACCATTGATATACAAATTGCCGAAAGGGTACCCATAGCTCTTCTCTATGCCCAGGATGGATTCATCCAGGTGGATGGAGAGGGAATTTATTTGCAAAAGGGTTCCTTGGATGATAAAAATTTACCCATTTTAAGCGGTATTACCTGTACAGTTACTACACCGGGTAAACCCGTGCAAGGCAAAGAATTGGATGCTGCCTTACAAGTGGTGAAACAAATGCCCCCAGAGCTATTGCCCAATCTTTCGGAGGTCAATGTATCGGATCAAAACGGGGTGCGCCTTTATACTTTGGACGGGGTACAGTGTCAATTGGGTCCTCCCCTGGAAGTGGCGGAAAAATGTCGGCTCTTGGTCAATGTTTTACAGGAATTAAAGGCCCAAGGAAAAAAGATAGAGTATGTGGATATGTCCTATGTAGGTTCTCCGGTGGTGAAATATGTTGACTAACAAAGAAACAGGTGAGAAGCTCAATAAGGGTGATGTGGGATTGAAAATAAAAAATTATCATATTGTGCTGTTGGTTGTGGGATTTGCCATGGGAATCCTATTGGCCCTACAATTTAAACTGGTACATGCTGTACCAGCCCAACCTGAGGCAGCCACAGATCAAAAAGCCTATTCTTTGGTATCAGAAGCAAATGAAGCCAGGGAGCACCGGGATGCGCTCAAAGAGAAATCCCAACAATTAAGGGCTGAATTGGATAAAATTGCCGCAGGTCCGGAGCTGGGAACTATGAAAGAAACCATGGCTTTATACCGCATAGAAGCAGGATTGGCTGCTGTATCAGGCCCTGGGGTGGAGGTCACCTTGGATGACAACAATGATCCCGTGCAACCCAATGAGGGGGGCGGCTTAAGCGCCAATTTGTATTTGTTACATGATGAAGATATCCTAAAAGTGCTCAATGAGCTCAAAGCTGCTGGGGCTGAAGTGTTGGCCATCAATGGCCAGCGTTTGCTGTCCACCAGTGAGATACAATGCGTGGGTCCCACCATTTTAACCAATAAAAACCATCGGTTAACCCCTCCCTTTGTGATCACAGCCATTGGGGATGCCACCAATATGGAAAACTCCTTAAAAATGCGTGGTGGCGTGGTGGATAACCTCAAGGTTTGGGGGATCCAAGTGAACATTAAAAAACAGGCCCAAATCACCATACCAGCCTATTCCGGCGGATTGAGCTTTGAATATGCCCAATTGGCAGGGGAAGAGGAGGGTAGCCAGTGAAAAAAGGATCTGTGAATGTTTATTTTTACGCAGCCTTGTTTGTGGTAACCCTGGTGGTAGGCTTATTATTGGCTGTTCAATTTCGAAATACCCACCACCAAACCCAGAATATTCCTTCCGATAGGGTGCAAGAATTGACCCAGGAATTGAATCAGCTGGATAAGGATATTGATAAATTGGATGCAGAAATAGCGGATTTGGAATTTAAATTGGAACAAGCCCATAAGGGGCAAAACGAAGCCATGGTTGCTCTGCAGGATGAATTGACCAAAACCAAATTGTATGCTGGTTATACAGCAGTGCAGGGCCCTGGGGTGGAAATTATTTTACCCATGGAAGAAAAGAATGGGTTTTTGACTGGACTTTCCGAGGCCCAGGATGAGATTTTACGCTTGATCAATGAATTGCGCATAGCTGGGGCAGAGGCTATTTCTATCAATGGCCAAAGGATTATTTCCACTTCCGAAGTGCGGGTGGCTGGTGATTTTATCAATGTGAATTTGACCAGATTATCGCCTCCTTATCATATTTTGGCCCTGGGGAATAAGAAAATGAAAAACACCTTGGAAATTCCCAATGGGTATATTATGTATTTGCGGGATTTGGGGGTTGATGTGCAGATAGAAGAAAAGGAGCTCTTACAAATTCCCGCCTATATTGGCATTCCGCACAATGAATTCGCCCGGATAGAATAAAAAGCCAAAAAAGGGCATGTGCATATGGGCACAAGAAATTCCAAAGGGAAGGAAGAAGAAAGAGGAATGGTATCAAAAAAGGGAGGAACATCCATCTGGATTGGTATTGTCCTGGCTTTGTTGGGCATTGCAGCAGGAGTGGCCGTAGGATTAAATGTACCCGTGGTATTGCCCCAAGTGTTTGCCAAATATTTATCTGTTGCTGCATTGGCAGCCATGGATTCTATTTTTGGGGGCATTCGGGCAGCCATGGAGGATCACTATGACAATACCATTTTTTTGACAGGGTTTTTTAGCAATGCATTGCTGGCCGCTGGCTTGGCTTTTATTGGCGAGCGCTTGGGTATTGATTTGTATTTGGCTGCTGTGGTAGCCTTTGGGGTAAGATTGTTTCAGAACTTGGCCATTATTCGGAGAAAATTGCTTAAAAAATAAATTTTATCCCGAGATATTAAAGGAAAAATAGTACGAATGTAGAACTTTACATTTCAGCATAACTTTAGGCAGAGAGTTTTTGAAAATAAAGTAAAATTTTGTTTAATCAATCAGCTAAAATGAGATAAAGTGACAACATAGCACGTCTGCTTCACCCTGTGCTTGAGGATGGAAGGTCGTCGAAAAGGCGGAAAGCTGTTCATGCACAATAAGATTGCTTACAAAAATTTGATTTTTTGGCTACCTGATGATAAATAAAGAATGGGGTATTGTAGAGGGGGATATTTGATGTTGGATTTTGAACTCGACCAGGAACCGTTAGCCAATATAAAGGTGATTGGGGTAGGGGGCGGCGGGAATAATGCAGTTAACAGAATGATCAGTGCCGGCCTAAAGGGTGTCGAGTTTATAGCCATAAATACCGATGCCCAGGCGTTACAACTTTCACAAACCACTATCAAAATGCAGATTGGCACCAAATTAACCAAGGGCCTTGGGGCAGGAGCCAATCCTGATATAGGACAAAAAGCGGCGGAGGAAAGCCGTGATGAGATTATCCAGGCCTTGCGGGGCGCAGATATGGTTTTTGTAACAGCTGGTATGGGTGGCGGTACAGGCACCGGGGCAGCTCCGGTGGTGGCAGAGGTGGCCAAAGAAATGGGTGCCTTGACTGTGGGCGTGGTGACAAAGCCCTTTACCTTTGAAGGGCGTAAGCGCATGGTACAGGCAGATACAGGAACCCAAAACCTAAAGGCCAAAGTTGATACCTTGATTACCATTCCCAATGATCGTTTGCTGCAAGTCATAGACAAGCACACATCCATGATGGAAGCCTTTCGTATCGCAGACGACGTATTGCGCCAAGGGGTACAGGGGATTTCCGATTTGATTGCAGTGCCTGGTTTGATTAACCTGGACTTCGCTGATGTGAAGACCATTATGAAGGAAACCGGCTCAGCCCTGATGGGCATTGGCAATGCCAGTGGGGAAAACAGGGCCGCAGAAGCAGCCAGAATGGCTATTTCCAGCCCTTTGCTGGAAACTTCCATTGAAGGTGCCCGGGGGGTTTTGTTGAATATTACCGGTGGTTCTTCTTTGGGATTATTTGAAGTCAATGAAGCAGCGGAAATCATTTCCCAAGCAGCAGATTCGGAAGCCAATATTATTTTCGGGTCTGTGATTGATGAGCGCATGGAGGACGAAGTGCGGGTGACTGTGATTGCCACTGGTTTTGACCAAAAGCTGTCGGAGGCCAAAGAACGCCGCAGCAGCAAACAAAGCCAGAGCCAACAGCCTGATTTGGAGGTAGTGAAACCCTTTAGCAATCATGATGATTTGGATATACCTGCTTTTCTACGCAGACGATAAGCAACATTTGCAATGAATTGACGCAAAACCTTTAACCACAGGTTGGTTGAAGGTTTTTTTGGTTTCAAGGGGCAGACAAAATGCAGGGAAAAGCCAGGGAAAACCGGCAACCTTTTACCTGGATGTTAAGGTGTAAGCGTAATGAAAATAGTTGAACAGCCCATAAGACTGTGTTAAAAAAACAAATACCGTTTCTTTCATCAAGGCAGGGACTGGTGTGTAAACCAATCCCTGCTTTTTTATCGTGATTTTACACTAGAACATAAATTTCTATTTCTTTCCTATTTTTATATTGGGTGGGTCAGGGAAGATTTGCAGTCACTGCTTGCAGGAGATTTTGCTTATTGCCAGGAGTATTGGAAAAAAAGGCAGCTCTGCTCCATGCTTTTACATTATTTTCCATATATATCCTGTATAATAAGAGGGATTGGTTCAAAAGTATTGCGAGTTTGCCTTGGGTCTGGAAAAACAGTAGTGATTTTAGGATGGGTTAGCCAGTTCATGGCTTTGACGCCAAGAAGCAGGAAAAGGTTGTATAAAAACAAGTCATAGGTAGAAAAGAACAACCATATACTGGATAGGGGTGGACGACTATTTCCTGAGGCCAACAATTCCTGCTGATATGGCAAAATTTCAAAACCTACTTTAGGAAAGCCTTTGGCTATTTGGCATCAATAGGGTAGAAAAGAGCGGGGTGCCTGGGATGGGTGAACAAGTTGTGTATGTGGATATAATTTTGCTGGGGAATTTTGTGGTGGATTATGTGCTGCTTTGGGTAGCCGGGGTTTTGGCCAGGGTACCGCGAAAAAATTGGCGTCTTTTGTCTGGCGCTTTGTTTGGCGCAGTGTATGCCCTGTTGGTCTGTTTGCCTGGGTTCTCTTTTTTAGGTCTCTTGAGCATCAAATTGCTTGTTTCCTTGGGCATGGTGTCTTTGGCCTATGCCCCCAAGCCTTGGAAAGTATGGGGCGCTTGTTTGGGTTTTTTTTACTTGGCTTCCTTTGCCTTGGGCGGAAGCATGGTGGGGTTTTCCTATTTGCTCTACAAAGGGGACCTTTGGTCTGCTTCCAGCAATATAGGTAAGATTTTGCAACAATACTTTTGGCCTGGCTTTTTGTTGGCTTTTGGTTTTTTGATGCTACTTACTTGGCTGGGGCCCCATTATCAACGGCAACGTTGTCGAAAAGAAGCCCAAGGCCTTTTGGTCACCATTTGCCTGTGGGAAGCCAAGGCCCAGGTACAGGGGTTGGTGGATACTGGAAATAGCCTTAAAGAACCTGTTTCCCAGGCCCCGGTGGTGATTGTGGAATATGGGGCCATCCAAAACATTTTGCCCCCAGAGGTGCAGACCATTTTGGAACATAACCCAGACAGTACGGCAGCTTTGGCAGCCTTGGCCAACACCCCTTGGTATGAGCGGATGCGTTTGATTCCCTTTCAATCCTTGGGGCAACAACAAGGGCTTTTATTGGGCTTAAAGCCTGATTATTTGGAAATCCCCGGTTCCCAGGGAACCTGTAAGGTGGAAAACCTTATCATTGGTTTGTCTCAACAGATTTTAGATCCAGATCAACAATACAGGGCTTTGTTACATCCAGACTTGCTTGGCAAGCAAGCAGCCTAAGATAGCCAAGCAACTGGAGGCAAAGAGAAACATTTGGACTTTACATAGATTGTGGTAGGTCTTAAGCCAATGGAAATTTTATGCAAAGGGGAGGTGCATTGGGGGTGCCGGTTGTTGGAAAATTAAAACAAATGGCCAACCTGATGGTTGTGCGGGTGATGCATTGGATAGGAGAACATCCTGAGATACACTATGTGGGAAGCAGTGAAGCCTTGCCTCCACCCCTTTCCACAGATGAAGAATCCCTTTTGATCAATCGCCTGGAAGCAGGGGATGGCGCAGTGCGCAGTGTGCTTATTGAAAGAAATTTGCGTCTAGTGGTGTATATTGCTAAAAAATTTGAAAACACAGGGATTGGCATTGAAGATTTGGTATCCATTGGGACCATTGGTTTGATCAAAGCAGTCAATACCTTTGATCCAGCGAAAAAAATCAAATTAGCCACCTATGCATCCCGTTGCATTGAGAATGAAATCTTAATGTATTTGCGCCGGAACAATAAGATTCGCACCGAGGTTTCCTTTGACGAGCCCTTAAACATTGATTGGGATGGCAACGAATTGTTGCTTTCCGATGTACTGGGCACAGAAAACGATTTGATTTGTAAATTCATAGAAGATGAAGTGGATAAAAAGTTGCTTTACCTGGCCTTACAAAAATTAAATGGCAGGGAAAGAAAAATCATGGAATTGCGGTTTGGCCTCAATAATGTCACAGAAAAGACCCAAAAAGAAGTGGCTGATATTCTGGGCATTTCCCAGTCCTATATTTCCCGGTTGGAAAAAAGAATTATCAAGCGCTTGAAAAAAGAAATTCACCGCATGGAGTAAAACCCTTGAGGTTAAAAAAAACAGGTCACGCCTTGATTTGCCTTGGGAAAATCACTGTTATGAATGCTCGAAAAAAGAGCAAAAAACCCGTTCTGGGACGCCCCGACGGGTTTTTTCGTTGTTCAGTGAACATGTATAAACCCTTTGGGCCGAGGTAATAATGAAATTGACATGCGTTGTAAATCATGAAAAGAGGTGGCCGTTGCCCATGCTGGTGAACAAAGTGGAAATATGCGGGGTCAACACTTCAAAGCTGCCGGTTCTGTCCGGCGCCAAGATGCGATCCCTGTTTGAATCAATGCAGCAAAAGGGTGATGATAGTGCCCGGAGCCAGTTGATAAACGGCAACCTGCGCCTGGTACTTAGCGTAATCCAACGCTTTACCAACCGAGGAGAATTTGTGGACGACCTTTTCCAAGTGGGTTGCATTGGTTTAATCAAAGCCATTGATAATTTTGATTTATCCCAAAATGTTAAGTTTTCCACCTATGCTGTGCCCATGATCATCGGTGAAATCCGCCGCTATCTCAGGGATAACAATCCCATCCGGGTGAGCCGTTCCCTGCGGGATGTGGCCTACAAAGCCTTGCAAGTCCGGGATTCCTTGGCCAACAAGTTTTCCCGGGAGCCTTCGGTCAATGAGATTGCCAAAGAGCTGAAATTGCCTCGGGAAGAAGTGGTCTTTGCCTTGGATGCCATTCAAGAACCTATTTCCCTTTTTGAACCCATATTTCATGACGGAGGGGATCCCATTTTCGTCATGGATCAAATCAGTGACGAAAAAAACCAAGACCACCAATGGCTGGAGGATATTGCCATTCAGGATGCTTTGCGCCGGTTGAGCGACCGGGAAAAGCACATCCTATCCCTGCGCTTTTATGAGGGCAAAACCCAAATGGAAGTGGCGGATGAAATCGGCATTTCCCAAGCCCAGGTGTCCAGGCTGGAAAAGGCAGCTTTGGGGCATATGCGCAAATATTTGTAAGTAGAAATCCATACATAATAAAAAGGCCTATGCTAGCAGCGTATCCCTGTAACAAACAAAGGCAGGGCCAAAAGTCCTTATCCAAAAAGGCGCCGTGCATTCTGTCTTAGATATTCCGTAGATTCATTGCAGACTTCATGCTTTGCCTTTGGTACCCCAGGTTCTAAAAACCTTTACATATAGCCCTCTTATCTTGTATGATAAAAGACAATTGTTTTCTTTAACCTGCCCTTGTAAGCCTATGAGGGCAGGGCTTTTTTAGGGTTCTAGGTTTCTGGCCATGAATACAGGAACAAAAAAAGTTACTCTAAATTTCTTTTTCCTGACATATATATGATCTAAATAGCAGGATGTGGGACAAAGAATAGAGGACAATGTTCCAAGGGAAATTCACTGGCCAGGGGGATGGGGTATGGTAAAAATATCAGAACTTAGAATGCGGGAAGTGGTCAATGTAAATGATGGCAGGCGGCTGGGTCCCATTAAAGATATTGACATTAATTTGGAAGAAGGAAAGATCGGGGCCATCATTTTGCCCGGCCAAGGAGGCAAGGTCATGGGATTTTTCGGCCGGGACGAAGAAATCGTGGTACCCTGGGAGAAAATCGTGCGCATTGGGGTTGATGTGATTTTGGTGGATTTGCGCCACCCCCAAGATCAGCGCTATGAAGGCCAGGGGGGGTATCATAATGATGAAAAGTTTTGGTGAAAAGGCAAAAGCATGAGAAACCCATAGATAGGGGTGTCTAATTGTCGAAATTTGTCGAATAATAATGGAAAAAGCTACCTTAAATGGGGATGACAAACCTAACGCCCTATGCTATAATGAAACCGTAAACAAGAGGACAACCAAATACGACCCGGGAAATAGAGAGGAATGGTCCTCTCAGGGAAACAGGTGCAAATCCTGTACTATGTCGTAGCTGTGAAGGAAGAGTGCTTTGTCAAAGGCCACTGCAAGAAAGCGGGAAGGCGGCAAAGGATGATGACCCTCAGTCAGAAGACCGGTTCTCGGGAGAAAAAAGATGATGCTCTACGCACATAGGGATGAGTCATTTTTAGCGTATCCTAAGGAGAAATATATGTTGTTTCTAAAGGGATAGGTTTAAATATAGCTAAATAGAAATTTTTAACCTTTGCGAAGAGCAAAGGTTATTTTTATGTAAGCCCTTTGTTCCCTGAACAAAACAAAGGCAAAGAAACTATTTGGGGCAGGGATGTATATCCTAAAGCTATATTCCTCCTTTGGCCTTACCCCCAGGACGGAGCAGGGATCCAGGAGGAGGTGAAAGAGATGAAACAATGCCGCAACAAATTGCATGTGGAGCAAAAGCGTTATGGCAGCATGAAGGGGAAAAAGTCCCAACAATCCTATGCCTCTCAGTTTTTCAGTAACCCTGCCCATGTGGCCCTATTTCTCAAACGAATCCAGGCTTTGGAGGAAAGCAAAGACAAATGAACTTGCTTCCTTCAGGGGATTGATAATGTAGGCCAAATCCCCAAGTAGTTTTGCTGGCACTGGGACAATCGCCAAGCAGTTGGTGAGGATAAAACCAGTCCGCAAATTTGGGGCAAGCCTAGGGACAATTGCATACAAACATTGTGAAGACCGGGTGCCTTATCCCTGAGGGGAAAGGCTGAAAAGGAAAGATGGGTGCAAAGCCCACACAGACACGCTGCCGTAAAGGGGAGCGCAGGCAAATGTGCCACTGAAAGAGATACATGCTTTCGGGAAGGTTGCCTTGCGTCATGATACTGAAGTCGGAAGACCTGCCTGGTAAAGAAACGCCAAACTCCACGAATGCTTGGAGGGTGTTTGCCTGGGCGCAACAGGCAAGGGCCTTTCCTGATCATGGAAAAGGCCCTTTTAATTGACAATTATCAGGCGCCTTGAAAACCACAGATAGGTTTTATATGTGTGCAAAGCATGTTTTTAGAAAATAAGCTCCTGGTGGAAAGGGGGATTGTCCCTTGGCCAAGCCAAGGGGCCACAACACAATTACGCAACCAATAGATAAAATAAACTGTATTTTGTTGTTTCTGCCTAAAGAAACAGCCCGGGATTGGGGAAATCCCGGGGAAGGGCTGGTTTTTAGCCCAGGGGGTTATAAACCAAAGGGATGCCCGAAAGAGTTTGGCCCCCGGATAAGCTGGAAACAGGGATATCAGGATGTCTAGCACCATACCATAGCCAAGGCATCCTATAAGCCAAATCAAGAGGAAAGGAGGGGATGCCCTTGCATCTGTGCTGAAGAACATCCAGGCCTGGAGAAAACAACTAGCGTATTGTCCGCAACAATGCGTCCGGGAGAGCTGCCTATGATTTGCGGCATAGGAGTTTTCCGCAAAAAGCTTCAATGCAGATGGAAAGCAGGATTAAGAGAATCGCATCAACCAATCAACCAACAAAACAAGATGAAGATCATACCAACATCATAAAACAAACCAATAAAAAATTGTAAAATCGAAAGGGGAATATTAATAATGAGTATTTTTAAATCCGTGAAAAAAAGAATCGTAGCCAGTGTTATTGGTGCCACCATGTTGTTTAGCTTAGTGCCCGCTGCCTTTGCCAGCACAGCGGATGCTGCCACTGTGAATACCACCGTGAATTTTGTGAATCAAACAAGCGATGGATCCGTTCCTGCAACATTGCCCACCAATGTATCCGTGAGCTTGGATCCTAGCACATTAGTAAAAGATTATCTTCCCACCACAGCGGATGATCCTCTACCGGGTAAAGTGTCCGTATTGGATTGCGTCATTGCAGCGGTAGGAAATTATAGCAAAACCGTAGGTTGGGATGCAGCTCCTCTGTATGGCGATCCCGGTGCTTGGATTGACGATATGTTTGGTTTAATCGGTTTTGACGATGAAGATGACACTGCTTGGTTTGGCAAAGGCTGGACCTGTAAAGTGAACGGGACTTCCCCCATTGACTATTTGTCCAATGTGGAAGCTACCAACAATGCTGCTATTACGATGACTTTTGCTAGCTACAATTATCCCAAAAACTAAAATATGAACAAAATGCCATTCAAGAAGCATTGAATAAGCAAGAAAAAGGCTTTCCTCAAACAAAGCCTTTTTCTTGTCATTGATAATAGGGCATTGGGGAGTTGAATCTACTTTAGCCAGAAGGGGGAAGCCATGCATTACTATTACATAGGAAAAAAGGGGAACAAAGCCCTGGCCCTGCTGTTGGTTCTGTGCCTCTTGCTTACTGCCATGCCTGTGACTGCCCTGGGGGCAGAGCAAAACGGGGAAAATGGAATGTTCAGCGGAGGCAGCGGCACAGCGGAGGATCCGTATTTGATCAGCAGCTTGGAAG
>CATZDY010000027.1 GCA_958417755.1 uncultured Peptococcaceae bacterium | reverse complement strand
TAATGAAATGGTTGTATTTCAAGATGGCAGTAAGGATTGTGACTCGATTTTATCTCAGAATTATAAATCCTTATATCATTTGAAGACTATAATAAGACCATCTTGCCGTAAATGTAAATTTACAAATTTATAAAGAGTTTCAGACATAACAATTGGAGATTATTGGGGTATTGAAAAGACTATGCCTGATTTTGATGATAATAAAGGTGTATCTCTTATTTTAGTTAACAGTAGAAAAGGAGAATATTTATTCAATAATATTAATCATGAGTTAGATTTAGAAAGAGTAATACGGAAGATTGTATGTAACCCCAGTTACAATATCTAACTCCAAGATCTTTTGAAAGAGATGAATTTTGGAATAATTATTATTATGGTTTTGAATATATAATACGAAAATATACCGGTTATACTAAAAAAAGAAAAATAAAAAATAAGTTATTTAATTTTTTAAAAAACATGCTTAATGAAAGTTATTAAAAAATTAATCTTTGCTAAATTTTAAATATTTTAGCCATAGATAATTATCAAAATTTTTTACTATAGAAAGAGATATGAATGATTAAAATTTATTTTAAGAAATTATCACATGGTAAATTAGACTCTGAGAACTTTGCTAGAAATATTTTGGCAGAGCTACTTAATATAGATAATAATCGTCTTGTGATAGAAAAAAATAGTTTTGGTAAGCCTTATTTAAAGGATTATCCTAGTATTCATTATAATATTTCTCATACAAAAGGAGCTATTGTTTGTGCCATAGCTAGTAATCCTATTGGAATTGATATAGAGAAAAAGAAAAATTGCAATATGAAAATAGCCAAACGTTTTTTTACCAAGGATGAACATAATTATATATTAAATAATAAGACCAAACTAAATGATTAGTTTATAGAAATATGGGTAAAAAAAGAAGCCTATGTCAAATGGTTGGGTGTAGGTATGGCAAAACCTTTTCAATCTTTTGATATATTGAAGAAAAAAAATATTTCTTTTTTATCTTATGAAGATTATTTTATTGCAGTCTGTACAAAAAATTTTAATCATTTTTTAGAGATTAGAGAGTATACATTATGAAAATATTTATCAATAAAATATTAAAGTTGCTTAAAGAGTATAAAATCAAACAGGCAACTAGGTGTTGATATATAAAAGGGAATAGCATAAGCTTAATTATAAGTAAGCTTATTGAGAAATTCATTTAGAGCCAAAGCCATTAGGTTAATTTTAGAGTCAGACTTTTTCCTATAACCTAAACGTTTATTTTTATGATAAAAAATACTCCTACCGTAGCTAATCCATATTTTTTGCCATAGTAGAAGTATATAATTAACTCTAATATTATATTCAAATTTTACTAGCATTAATCTGTAAAAATTTCAACCAATAGTATGCCATAACGCTTACTATCCCCAAATCCAATGCCTACTTTAGTATAATTGGCATCTTGCATTTTAATTTTTCTATCCGTATTTTTTATGGAATTCATATGAATTTGGTAGATACTATTGCCTCTTGTACGAATATTGGTTTGTCGTGTAAAACTAACATCATACTCACGTAGCATTTCATATGTAGTTCCATAGTAATCGGAATCATCGTCATAAAAATCATACTTAATCATATCATCCACTCTCATTTGGGCTAACTCATTTAAAGTGGCATCCAATTCCAATTTTGGAGCTCCTCTGTCTATTCTTTCTTTATTAATCAAATCCAATAAAAACTCTCTAGCGTCAGATTTGCTGCTAAAATCAGCCACTGTTACTTCACAGCTTGCGGTATGTTTGCCGTCTTTGCTGGCAGCTGTGATGGTTGCTTTACCCGGGGCCACGGCGGTGACCAGGCCTTTTTCGGAAACAGTGGCGGATAGAGTATCGCTTTTGCTGGTCCAAGTCAAACCGCTGGTAATGGCATTTTCAGGAGTAAAGGTGGCAGTCAGTTGTTTGGTATCGCCTATTTTCATATTCAGTGTTGTTTCGTTTAAGGTAATGGTCTTGTCTTCTGTTGGGGTATCTTTTTTATCTGTATCTGTGGGTGTTGTTTTTTTATCTGAGGCAGCGTCTTTCTTTTCCTCAGGGGCTGTTGTATCTTGTTTGTCAATTGGCTTATCTTTGGTATCTGTTGCCGGGGTGGTTGTGGTTTCCGGCTTTTGGGTTGGGGTGGTTGTTTTCTTTTCATACACTTTGTTTAGAATCACAATGGATTCAGCCCGGGTGATGTTGGTATTGGCTTGGAATGTATTATCCGGGTAACCGGACATGAGTCCTGCTTTGACCACTGCTTCAATGGAAGTTAGGCTCCACTCTGGGAATGTGTTGGCATCAGTGAACTGGGAAACGGTTGGTTTTTCTTCCAAGGGCAGGTTGGCCAATTTGGCGATCATGGTGGCAGCTTCAGCCCGGGTTACATTGTCTTCTGGCCGGAAGGTGCTGTCAGGATAGCCTCCCACATAGCCTGCGGCAATGGCCATGCTGATTTGGTTATAATACCAAGCATCTTTGGTGACATCACTAAAGTTGATGGGTACTGTTTGGCTAAAACCCATGCTTTTGTTGGCTAAAGCTAAAAATTCTGCTCTGGTGATGGGGTTGTCCGGGCGAAAGGTATTGTCAGGGTAGCCATTGGCCAGGTCTTTGGTGACCCATTGGCTGATGGTATCCTTGGCCCAATAGTTGTTGATATCTGTAAGAATGCTGGGATCAGTGGCATAGGCAGCGCCTAGGGGGCTTATGGCCATGAGGAGCATAATAAACAGGGCTATGGTTTTGAAACTTTTGGTTTGTTTGGGCATTTTGGCTCTCCTTTTTGATATAAATATGGTTATATGATTAAAGCACATCTTAACCCGTGGGGTAAGATGGCATTGTTGTAGGAAGGAATGCAAATGCTGTTCCTAGATAGGTCTTTATAAAGAATGATTTCTAAAAATTGCTTTTTTGTTCCTTTTTTATCATACCAGAAATACCTAGTCAGTCAAGAAAGAATAAGATGATTTTAGTGGGTTCATGTTGAATATTAAACAAGGGCAATTTTCTACTTGAAATGCAGCAGATAGAAAAAGGCATGGGGCCTATGATAGAATGGAGCAAGATAAAAGGCCGGGAGAGAAATGAAGGGATCAGAAAAACCATGACAAATATTTCAAAGAGACCTTTGGGAATATGGCCATAACAGGGGAATTTAGGCCAAGCATTTGCCCAAAAGCATTGTGCAACTGATAGAGATGAAATGCAAAAGAATAGTTTTATCGATAAAGAGTTGGAAGAGGTATTTTCAGATTTATTGTCAAGGCAAAGGTGAAGCGGCAAGAAGGGTATATTTACTTTTTGTTTGAACATAAAAGCTACAAGGATAAAAGCATTGCACTGCAAATGTTAGCATCATAATCGCCATATGGGAAAGCAAGTTGGAGAAAGAAAAGGGAGAAGGGCTGCCTATCATAATCCCTTTGGTGATTTATCATGGGGAAGAACAGTGGAATGTGAAGACCCGATTGGAGGATAGTATTCTGGGGTATGAAGAATTACCTTGGGAAGTAAAGGAATATATTACTGATTATGGGTATTTGTATGTTTTTGGGCAATACGAGGATGAAGAGATAGAGGAAATCAGCATGCTGAATCTGACAATGCGTATGCTGAGGGATATACGGAGGGCAAATGCGGAGGAATTAATCGCAGTATTGCTAAAAAGTTATGTTTATTAAAAGGACTGTTAGAAGAAAGTACTTTTTTAGTATTGGGGTAAAATAAATTCCAATGAGCGTATCGAAAGCTATGTTATAATGATAGGAAATTTGGTTTTCAAATAGGATTAGGAAGATTTGTCTAGAACGGGTTTTTGATATCAGGAAAATCCCAGGATAAGGAGCGGAAAAGATGCAGCCCATTAATGTTATTGGACTAGGATATATTGGTTTGCCCACAGCCTTGATGTTTGCTGCCCACGGGGTGCCAGTGGTGGGAACGGATTATAACAGGGAATTGGTGGCCACCTTGCAGGGAGGAAAAACTACTTTTGAGGAAGAGGGCTTGGCGCAGTTGTTTCAAGAGGCTGTGGCCCAAGGCATTGGGTTTGCTACGGATTATCAGCAGACGGATGTGTATATCATTGCTGTGCCCACGCCCTATGATAAGGGGAGCAAAAAAATCGATGCTTCCTATGTGGTGAAGGCTGTGGAAGGTGTGTTATCCGTGTGCCCCAAGGGGGCTGTGGTGGTGATTGAATCCACGGTTTCTCCGGGGACAATGGACAAGTTTGTGCGTCCCGGGGTGGAAGCCCGGGGGTTTAGGGTAGGGGAGGATATTCATTTGGTCCATGCTCCGGAACGGATTATTCCTGGCAATATGGTGTACGAGCTGCGGCACAATTCCCGTACCATTGGGGCGGATGACAAGGCTGTGGGCCAGCGGATCAAGGCTTTGTACGCTTCTTTTTGCCAAGGGGAGATTGTGGTCACAGATATCCGCACAGCGGAAATGACCAAGGTGGTGGAAAACACGTATCGGGATATCAACATAGCCTTTGCCAATGAGCTGACCAAAATCTGCCGGTCTGACAATATGGATGTGTATGAAATCATCCGCATTGCCAACATGCATCCCCGGGTGAATATCTTGCAGCCTGGTCCTGGGGTAGGGGGACACTGTATTTCTGTGGATCCTTGGTTCTTGGTGGGGGATTATCCTGGTTTGGCCAATATCATTTTGGCAGCCCGGAAAATCAATGATTCCATGCCAGCCTTTGTGTTGGAACGGGTGTATGAGATTATGCAGGAAAAAGGGCTGACCGATGTCTCCCGGGTGGGCTTGTACGGGTTGACCTATAAGGAAAATGTGGATGATGTACGGGAAAGCCCTTCCTTGCAGCTGTTGGAGAGCATGGCCAAGCATTTGGCCCCAGGGCTTAAAGTTTATGATCCCTTTGTGCAAGAGGCATTGGTACCCCAGCAGTATCATGATTTGGAGGCCTTTTTGCAGGATGTGGATCTGGTGGTTATCATGGTGGCCCATGACGAAATCCGGGAACAGATGGATAAGTTAAAGGGCAAGGTGGTGCTGGATACCCGGCATATCTGTACTCTGGAAGGGGTATATACGTTATAAATCATGGCAATCTAAAAATAAAAGGAAATAACTTTGTTTTAAATGATGAATATGATATAATTTTCCCCTATTTTTCATGAAAAATAGGGGAAAGGATTGCTATTTGGAAACCAGCGGTTTGGGAAGCTAGGGTTTTGCGCAATGATTTGTTGGCATATTGAAAGAAGGAATTTATATCTATTCTCTTCATTGCTAGAAGCCTTCCTAAAAATTGCTATATTAAAAAACCGTATCTTTATTTCAAAATTTCCGATTTAATTTGTGCTTTTATATTGTAGAAAGATTGCTTATTCATCTTCATGATACAGCTTGTGATAGTAGAATTCGGATGTGTAAAGAGCTGCCGCCGGGTTATGTCCTGTCACTCTATCTTTGGTGATTAAGGTGGTTACCATGGCTTCTGCATATTTGTAGAACAAGCTATCATGGCCTACGCACAATCCCACCACAACATTCATATCTGTTTTTTCAGCATTTAAGAGTTTGGCCTGTAAAATGGGATTGCACATATTTTTTCCCACTTTGGTACATTTTTCAGCAATACCCACTTCTGTCTTAGGCACTGCCCCTGTTTTGCAACCAATGCCATACACTTCAAACCCGTGGCTTCGCAAGATTTTGGCAAAAATGCGGGTTTCGTGAAGCAGTCCCACACAGGTAGCAATCCCTATTTTATGAAAACCCATTCGTTTGGCAAATTCTATGATTTCTTGTACCCTGGGCCACTTTCCATACCCTTCGTATTCTATATCAGCAGCTGTTATCATGATGTTTTGATTTTGGCTATCCTGATATTGCGCCATGGCCTCTTGTTTGATTTCTTGATCCATATGTTCTGTAAGACAAAAAGAGGGATATTGTTTATTTTGTACATGGCACTGGATTACCGCACAGTCAGCGCAGGTAAGGGTTTTTTTCTGTTCCATGGTTTTGACTTCCTTTCTGTAGGTTGTATGATTTTTTAAATTGCGAATTGTTATAGATAAGATGAAGGTGCATGGCTTACATGTTTGTCATGAGCTTTTTTAGCTGGCAACTTGTATTCTAGGTGTTTGATATCCTGCTGGTGCAAAAGGGAGGGCAAGGTTTAAGCAAAGGAAAAGACCTGCCTGGGACATACTTGTTGGCATAATCCACAGCCATCGCAGCGTTCTGCATGAACAAGAATGGTTTTTTTAGCATCCAATGCCAGGGCCTGATAGCCTGCGTCCCGGCAGCTGATGACGCATTGATTGCAACCAATGCAGTTGTCCCGGCAAGCCTGTACCTTTTGTTTTGCTCGTTGGTGTAAGGTGGTATGGTCCGTGAGTTTACTGGTGACAAGGCCCACCATTTCTTCAAGACAGGAAAAATCCTTTTCCTTTAGGTAGGTGCTTAAGCCTTCTTGTAAAGCAGCAATCAACTGGTACCCTTGGAGCATGACAGCAGTGCACAATTGGACGCAGCCGGCTCCTAAGAGGAGGTATTCCACAGCATCTTGCCAGGTGCTGATGCCTCCAATGCCCATAAGGGGCAGGGAGGTATGGGTGGATAATTGGGCAATGATGCGCAGGCCTATGGGCTTAACTGCTAAGCCGGAATAGCCGCCATAGGTGGAAAAACCCTGTATGTCCGGCAGGGGATGGAGGTTGTCAATATCCACCCCTATGAGCCCTTGGACTGTGTTGATGGCTGATAGGGCGTCAGCGCCTCCGGCCATGGCAGCTTGGGCAATGGGGCGGATGTCTGTGACATTGGGGGTCAATTTAACAATCACCGGGATATCCACCGCTTCTTTGACCCACTGGGTGATGTCCCGGGTCATATCCGGGTTTTGGCCAATCACTGAACCCAGGCCCTGATCTGGTAAACCATTGGGGCAAGAGAAATTCAATTCCAAAGCATCTACCCCGGCCTGGGCCACAAGACTGGCCATGGTTTGCCACTCTTGTTTTTTTACTTCTGCCATAATGCTGGCAATCAAGGCGTGTTGGGGAAAAGCTGCTTTGATATCTTTGATTTCCTGTAACCAGGTTTGCAAAGGCCGTTTGGATAGGGTTTCACAATTCTCAAAGCCAATGATTTCTCCTTTTTTTGTTTTTAGAGAAGCAAAGCGAGGGGTGAGGTCCTTCATGGGCAGGGCGTCAGGATGCAAGGTTTTGATCACCGCACCTCCCCAGCCAGCTTGAAAGGCCCGCTTGATCATATCCCCTGTGGCTGTGGGAGGTGCGGAAGCCAACAGAAAGGGATTGGGCAGGGCAATGTCCAGAAAATGGGTGGCAAGGTTTGGGAACTTGTTTTTTTCAGTCATATGGTATCACCTGTTTATATATTGATTAGGATAGAAAATGATTTCTTCCACTATAATGGATTTATTCTGAAAAAACAAGAAATTTGCTATGTTGGGATCAACAAAAGGAGGGCAATGGGTGTGTTGCTTTGTTTTTTTGCCTTACAATGGATTGTGGGTTTGGGAAAAAATAAAGGACCTTACTGCAGTAAGGTCCTTTCCTTATAGTTGCTTTTACAGTCTGCCAGCTACTTCTTCGGCAAAGGTGACGATTTTGCCTTCTTGCTCCAGTCTATCCAAGGTGGCATTGATTTTCTCCAGCAAGGCTTTGTTACCTTTTTTCACTGCAATGGCATATTCTTCTTTTTCAAAAACAGAATCATCGCTGACACCTTTTAAATCAGGAAATTTGCTGATTAACTGATTGGCTGTGGGGGTATCAATGACCACAGCATCCAGTTTGCCATTGTCCAAATCAATGATGGCGTCAATGCCTTTTCTGTATTGCGCCAGGTTGATGCCGCCATATTCGGACAGGGCCAAATCTCCGGTATATCCGGTGACAACGCCAACTTTTTTGCCCACTAGGCTGGCTACGCTATCAATGGCTTTGTTGTTTTTGTTGATCACAATGGTTTGCACAGCTTCCCAATAGGTGTTGCTGAAATCCACGTTTTCCAAACGGTCTGGTTTGATGGTCATGCCGGCGACACCGATATCCACTTTCCCGGTGGTGATGGCTGGGATGATAGAATCAAATTCCATGTTGGATACTTCTAATTCTGCGTTGATGTCCTTGGCAATTTCCTGGGCAATGAGCACGTCAATGCCGTCATATTGTCCCACCACGCCTTTGCCTTCCTCAGTGATAAACTCAAAGGGTGGGAATTCGGCATTGGTCCCCATGATAAGTTTGCCCGGTTGGGCTGTGCCCAGCTCGTTGTTTCCGCCGGATTGGGGCGCGCTGGCGGGTTGGCTATTGTTGCAGCCTACCAGGCAGACGCACAACAATGCTGCCAACAAGATGCTTACCCATGTTTTCCTGTTCATTGTTTTCCTCCTTCAATGAAATAATAAATGAGAACTATTTGGCACATGTGCTTTTACAGCACATGGGTGACCCTGCGTAAAAAAGTACGGGTTCGTTCATGTTCAGGCTGGGAAAAGAATTTGTCCGGGCTGTTTTGCTCCAGGATCATGCCTTCATCCATAAAGATAATCCGGGAGCCCACTTCCCGGGCAAAGGCCATTTCATGGGTAACCACCACCATGGTCATGCCTTCTTCCGCCAAACTGCGCATGACTTGGAGCACTTCTCCCACCATCTCAGGATCCAGGGCAGAGGTGGGTTCGTCGAACAACATGATGTCCGGGGACATGGCCATGGCCCGGACAATGGCAATCCGCTGTTTTTGTCCTCCAGAGAGCTGATTGGGATATACTGAGGCTTTGTCCTCCAAATTAACCCGGCGCAACAGGGTGTAAGCGAACTTGGTGGCTTGTTCCCTGGTTTTCTTTTTTGTTTTCACTGGGGCCAAAATGATGTTATCCAATACAGAAAGGTGGGGAAAGAGATTGAATTGCTGAAAAACCATGCCCATCTTTTGCCGGATATGGTTGACATCTGCCTTGGGAGCTGTGATATCTTCCCCTTCAATGAGAATGGTGCCGCTGGTGGGGTGTTCCAATAAGTTCAAACAACGGAGCAAGGTGCTTTTACCTGAACCCGAGGGCCCGATGATCACCACTTTTTCCCCCTTATGAATGTGCAGGTCAACACCCTTTAACACCTCGATAGAACCAAATGACTTGTGCAATCCTTTCACCTGTATCATATAAAAATCCCTTCTCTTTTTCTATCCGCAGCAATTTGCTTTTATCTGTGATCTGCTTTTTTTAACCAACGCTCCAATTTGGCAATAAAAAGCGTTAAAATCTTTACCAGTACATAATAGATAATGGCCACACCAATGAGGGGCATGAACGGCGCAAAGGTACGGCTGCGAATGATATCCCCTGCTTTGGTCAAATCTATCATGGCAATATAGCCCACAATGGCGGTTTCTTTGATCAATACAATGAATTCATTGGCCAGGGCGGGCAAAATATTTTTAATGGCTTGGGGAAAAATGATATACATCATGGTTTCCCGGTTGCTCAACCCCAAAGAACGGCCGGCTTCCATTTGTCCCTTGTCAACGGATTCAATGCCAGCCCGAATGATTTCCGCTATGTAAGCCCCGCTATTCAATCCAAAGGCCAATACACCAACCCAAAATTTATCCACTGTGATGGAGGCAAAGATAACAAAATTGATGATCAACAATTGGGTTACTGTGGGTGTGCCCCGGATAACGTCTACATATATATAGCCAATGGCTTTCAGTATCCTAAATCTGGAACGCCGGAACACATTGGTTAAGCAGCCCAATATTAATCCCAAAAGGATAGAACAGATGGACAATAAAATGGTGAATTTTAGCCCATTGACAATGAGTAAATAGCGCTTTTCAGCAATAAAATTCAAATGAAAAGAATGGGCAAAATTCATCCATAAATTGGTAAGGTTTATCCCTATATCCGTGAAAAATTCCACAAGTATCAACTCCATTGCAAAAATGATATCATTTGCTTCTTTTACTTGTCAATGAATGATTTATTTTGGTTTGGTTTTGGCTGAAATTTTACTACAAAAAGTTGTGGTGGATAGGATGACCTATTATTGCTTATCTTGGCTGGAATGAAACCTGCATAGGGATGAGATTCAAGGATATAGTATGGGCCTATGGCTATGATTTTATCTTTTACAAACAAAAACCAAGCTTTAAGCTTGGTTTTTGTTTGTTCCATCCTTTGCGGATAGGATTTGATACGCCTCATGTCTAGAATGGGGTACACAAGATAAGGCTTTTATTTGAATGGGCCTATGATAGGAGAAGAGGAATTACAGTTTTTTGTAGCAAAGCCACCAATCCAGGCATTCAATTTCTCCTGCTTTTGCTGCCTTTAATCTTTCTTGGGCCATTTCCTCGGTGGAGGCAGGAGGAATGATAACTTTGTCCCCAATCATGGGGTTATTGGGCCAATTTTCTGGTGCTGCCACATTGTATTTATCTGTCATTTGCAAAGCCTCGATGGCCCGGAGGATTTCGCTGACATTCCGGCCCACTTCTTGGGGATAGTACATCATTAATCTTAAAATTCCTTTATCATCAACAATGAACACAGCCCTTACGGTGTTGGTTCCTTTTTTCTCGTGCAACATGCCTAATTTACTGGCCACAATCCCCAGTTCATCGGCAATCACCGGGAAGGGTACTGTTACATCGCTATTTTGATTGATCCATTCTACCCATTTGATGTGAGCCACCACTTGGTCCACAGACAAACCGATGAGCTCGGTGTTTAATTTTTTAAATTCATCAGCCCGCTTGGAAAAACTGATAAATTCAGTGGTACATACAGGGGTAAAATCACCGGGATGGCTGAACAAAACAAACCATTTGCCTTGATAATCTTCCGGCAGGTTTTTCATCCCATGGGTTGTTTTTACGGTCATTGAAGGGAATTTGTCTCCTAATAAAGGCATTGTGATATTGTTTGTGGTTTCCATGAACATTTCTCCTTTTCTTAAGCAAATTTAGGTATATAGAATTTAGCGTGTATTCATTTTTATTTAATAATGATTACATTTTTATTTTAATTACCTTCGCTCTTTTTGTCAATGGGTTATGCAGAAAATATTTTCTTTTATTTTTCCTTTTCCAACTTGTTTTATCATGGGGACTGGGATGGATAGCAGGATATATTGGATAATGATAGAAGCTTTTGTTGTTACCTCTGGAAATATACATCAAGGCCATATTGAAATCAAAGGGCCTGATGTATGGGAATTTGGTATGGATGGATATACTTAGATATTTATATTATATTTGGTAAGTCATTGTCTGTAAATGGGCCTTGGTCAATGTATGGTCAAAAATGGGTAAATTTTTTGACCAACAGGCAGGCTGCCCTGGGAGGGGATAGAGGATGTTGGATTTGATTGCCACAGCCACCTTTGGGTTGGAGTCTGTGGTGGGGTATGAGATAAAGAAGCTGGGCTATGAAGATGTGGTGGTGGAAAACGCCCGGGTTTTGTTCCAAGGAGACGGGTTGGCTTTGTGCCGGGCCAATTTGTGGTTGCGTTCTGCGGATCGGGTATTGCTGAAAATAGGCTCTTTTACAGCCACTACCTTTGAGGAGTTGTTTCAACAAACCAAGGCTTTGCCCTGGTCAGATTGGTTGCCAAAGAACGCTTGTTTTCCTGTACAGGGAAAATCCGTAAAGTCCCAGCTGCACAGTGTGCCGGATTGCCAAGCTATTGTCAAAAAGGCCATTGTGGAACAAATGAGACAAGCCTATGGAACACAATGGTTTCCTGAGGATGGCCCCCGGTATGGGGTGGAAGTGGCTTTATTAAAAAACGAGGTGACTTTAACCATGGATACTAGCGGGGTGGGGCTACATAAGCGGGGTTACCGCAAACTGACAGGACCAGCGCCTTTGAAGGAAACCCTGGCTGCCGGGATTTTGTCCCTGGCCCGCTGGTATCCGGACCGGGTGTTATGGGATCCTTGTTGTGGTACAGGAACCATTCCCATTGAAGCTGCTTTGTTAGGCCACAACATAGCCCCAGGACTGGGACGGACATTTGCAGCGGAACAATGGCCCAATGTGGATCAATCTTTATGGCAACAGGCCCGGCAGGAAGCAGAGGATTTGCTGGATCGTCAAAGCAAGTTGCGGATTTATGGAACAGATATGGATGAAAAGGTGTTAAGCATGGCCCGGTATCACGCCCGGATGGCAGGGGTGGAAAAATCCATCCATTTTCAGCAGCTGCCTTTGTCCGAAGTACGTACCCGGTATCAATACGGGTTTTTAATTGCCAATCCTCCCTATGGCCAGCGGGTGGGAGAACAGCGAGAAGTGGAAGCCTTGTATCGGCAGATGGGCCAGCTTTACAAGCGCTTGGACAAGTGGTCCTGCGGGGTCATTACTTCCCAAGAGCGGTTTGAAAATCGCTTTGGGCAAAAAGCGGATAAAAACAGAAAGCTGTACAATGGACGGACGGAATGCCGTTTATATTTATACCAAGGTCCCCGGCCGCCCCGCAAACAGGCGGCTTGGGAGAAAAATTTGGAAAAAGATTGAGCGGTTTGTTGCAAAAAATGGCATTTGTTTACTGCAAGCTGTGGGGAATATAGGAAAAGGGGAAACGCCTTTATGAATGACTTGGCGTTTCCCCTTTTGTTCATAAGCAATTCGTTATGGCTGTTCTGGGGAGCAAACTGCTGAAGGCTGAAGCGTGAATTTCCAACTGCAGTGGCAACTTGGATCCGTAACATCCGGGTGACAGCTTAGGGCTTCAGTGGTAATGCGGGGATCAATGGTTTGGGCAAAGTAGGTATACTCAATGAGGCCCACAGGTTTGCAGGGATGGCAGGGCATGTTTTTGCGGTTTCTGGCTTCTTGCACCCGGCAGGTGATGATGCGGTAGGTCAAAGTATTGTCTTGGACAATGATTTCGTCTTGATTTAAAGGGGTGCATAGCCGCAAGGCCAAGGCGCGCTGCAGGCCTTCTAAGCCTCCTTGTTCTGGCAGTTGTAAAAATGTTTTGATTCTTTGGGCTTCAATCACTGTGAACCTGCGCCAAGCATTGGCATCATGTTCCAAAGCTTCTGCCAGGCCGTATTTGGCTTCAATGGATTGAAACCATAAACCATCCAGGGCCAGCCAGTTTTTGGCATAAATTTCGCAAAGGGCAATGAGCTCTTCCTGGGATAAATTTTTCAATGTATGGTCATGCATCACATAGCCTCCATGTGAGAGATTGTTTTTATCAGTATAGCACAGAAGCATCATGAAAGTGGTATGAATGGGAGTGTCTTGAAAGAGGTTGGGGGAAAAACTTTTTATCATACCCATATGCAAAGCTTGCTATTAGATGAATCAGGAAAAAATAACATTTTATTTTTTTGTTGAATTTTAGTTTTTTTAGCATACTAGCTTTGGAGAAGGTAAATGATAGGAGTGTGGTTTTTTGCTTTGATGATGTTTATGCGGGAACATTGCGGTTTGTAGGGACAGGGTACATCGCAATATAATAAACTTTTTGTAGGAACTGCAATCCTTGCGTAAATACTTCCATATCACGCTTATACATGCAAAATCAATACATAGCAAGGAGGATAAGTATGGCGAAGGCAACAGGAATTGTAAGACGCATTGATGACTTAGGAAGGGTGGTGATTCCTAAGGAATTGCGTAGGAACTTAAAAATCAGAGAGGGCGATCCTCTGGAGATATATGTGGACCGTGGGGGGCAAATTATGCTGAAAAAGTATAGCCCTATTTTGGAACTGGGCGCCTTTGCCCAGGAATACGCGGAATCCCTGTATGAAGCCTTGGGCCATCTTTCTATCATTACAGATAAGGATGAAGTGGTTTCTGTGGCTGGGGAAGGGGCTAAGGAGTTTGCTTCGAAAACCATCAGCCAGCTGGTGGAGGAAGTGATGGAAAAGCGCAAAGTGCAACTTTATCAAGAGGACATTTCCATCACAGAGGATGAGCGTTTGGTATGCCATGCAGCAGTGATTGCGCCCATTGTTTCAGCTGGGGATCCCATTGGCACTGTGATTTTAGCCTCCATGGGAGATGGGCAAATGGGAACTTTGGAAAGCAAAATGGCAGAAACAGCAGCCGGTTTTTTAGCCCGTCAAATGGAGCAATAATGAATGAAGCAAAACCAAACAGGGTATTGGTTGATACAAAGGAGCGATGTTGCAATCGCTCCTTTGTATTTTTAAAGGGAAAACAGGATAAAATGAATTAGAATCCATTTTATGGATTTTAATAGGCCAAAAGGTTGCCATGACGGTGGGGTTTGGTTACAATGAGAAAAGAGGTATCTTAAGGGTGAAGGGGGATTGGCTGTGAAACGGGTGGTCAGCGTCAGCTTGGGTTCCAGCAAACGGGATCATTTGGTACGGGTGAATTTCTTAGGAGAGGAATTTGAAATCAGCCGCCGGGGCACTGACGGTGATTTCCAGCAGGCCTTGGCCCTGCTTCGCTCTTTGGATGGTGAAGTGGATGCCATTGGTTTGGGGGGTATTGATGTTTATTTGTATGCTGGTACGACCCGCTATGTGGTGCGGGACGGCTTGAAAATGATGGCAGCTGTGCAGCAAACCCCTGTGGTGGATGGCAGTGGCTTGAAAAACACCTTGGAACGGCAAACTGTGCAATATCTGCATCAACATGGTGATTGGGTGGGTTTGGGAACCAAGGTGCTGATGGTCAGTGCGGTGGATCGCTTTGGCATGGCTGAGGCTTTTGTGGCTTTGGGCTGTGATGTGGTGTTCGGTGATTTGATGTTTGTCACTGGCATTCCCTATGCCATCCGTTCTTTAACTGGTTTGGAACGTTTGGCCCGGGTGGTGTTGCCCCAGATGGCTAAATTGCCCTTTCGCATGTTATACCCCACAGGAAAAAAGCAGGAAATGCGCAATGGTAAAAAAATAGCCCAATTGGGGCATTACTATCAAGAGGCTCAAATCATTGCCGGGGACTTTCATTTGGTGAAAAAATATATGCCAGAGGGCTTACAAGGGCAAGTGGTGGTGACCAACACCACCACCAAAGAGGATGTGGCTTTTTTGCGGGCTTGCGGGGTGGGCACTTTGATTACCAGCACGCCTGTTTTTGAAGGACGTTCCTTTGGGACCAATGTCATGGAAGCTGTATTGGTGGCCTTGTCAGGCAAAAGGCCAGAGGAGCTGACAGAGGCAGATTATTTGGCCCTCTTGCAGCGCATGGATTGCAAGCCCAGAATAGAAGTACTGCAACCCTTGGAGCAGGGAAAACATTTAGGGTAATCAGGAAAGAATTTGACCAAAGGGGTGGGTTATGGCTACGCATCAAGAGATTACCGAAAGCCTCCGGGACTTTGTGGCAAACTATCAGGCCAAAGGTCAGGATAAAACCATATATCAAGGGCCCCATCGTTTGATCCAAATCTTACCCACTGATATAGAATCAGCTCATACCTTGGCTTTGGGAAATGGTCTTTTGTCCTTTCGGGAGGGACCGGAGGCGCACCCGGATTTAACCTTATTGGCTGACAGTGATGTTTTTGTTGCTATGTTTGCCGGGGATATTACTCCTTTGGAGCTGTATCACCAAGGGAAATTGCGGATCCTAGGATCTGAGGATGACATCATTGCTTTGGATTCTATTTTCTTGGTAACAAGCTGGTAAAGGATATGAAATAAAGCTTAAGGGAAGTGAAAGGGAAGAAAGAGGGAAAAGGTAAGCATAAGGAATCTAGGGGGGAGAAAGATAAAACTCTTGGGATACATTGCTAATTGCCTTAAAAGCAGCCCATTTGGAGGTTGACTCGTTTTTTTCTGCGGAACTTTTAACAAAGATGAGAAAAGAGGGAATTCCAAAGCTCGTAGAGCTTTGGAATTCCCTCTTTTAAAATCTGTTTTTAAAAAAATCATTTTACAAGGATTTTAATCTTCGAATAAATCTCCCAGCATCCCCATGAGTCCTTTCTTTTTCCGTTTGCCATATGGATACTTGTCCTGTTCTTTATATGGTTTAGCATTATCATGGTAACGTTTGGGTTCATCATATTGCTTAGGAGGGATGTTATCAAACTCCCCATTTGTTTCATAATCTTTGACAAGGCCCAGAATTTTTTCTAACTCTCCCCGGTCCAGGAATACTCCTCGGCAACGGGGACAGATATCAATGTTAACATTATATTTCGGTACTTCGCGCATTTCTTCAGCACATCTGGGACAACGCATGGCCTCGCCTCCTTTTAGAATTAGGTGTTTTCTATGATATCCTTTTTTTAGGAAATAAGCAAGCTATTTTAACCCCAGGGCTTGGTAGCAGGCATAGTCCACAGCATTGTCTGGTGAAAGTCCTGTGTCCTTGCGATATTGCAAAACCGCTTGTTCCATTTCAGTACCCCAGATGCCATCCGCTTGGATGGGATAACCCAAGCGCTGCAGGGTGCTTTGGACCTCTTGGACCATGGCTCCCCGGCTTCCTTGGCGTAGGGTTTTGTAGGGCGTATCATGATAAGTAAAGGGATTGCCCACAATGATCACCGGTGTGCCCACTGGAATCCAGGTGTATAATTCCTCTACTTGGCTGTTGAACATGCGAATGCAACCGTGGCTTTGGTATCCCCCAATGGAATAGGGTTTGTTGGTGCCGTGAATGCCGTAAATCCCCCAGGGTACATTGAGTCCCAGCCATCTTGTACCAAAACCTGTACCCCAATTTTTGGCTTTGCGAATCACTTTCCAAGTGCCAATGGGGCTAGGGGTTTCGGTTTTTCCTAAAGCTACGGGAAAGGAATGGTAGGGTTTGTTGTCTGCAAAAACCGTAAGTTTACATTGATCCGTATCAATGAGAATGGCCAGGTTGGTGGTATCAGGGGCTTTTAGCTCTTGCCATGTTGGTTCCACTGCCCGGCTGAGCTTTTGCCAAATGGATGCAGTGACTATCCCGTCAGGGGTTACATTGACTGAAGTTTGAAAGTCCTTGACAGCCTTTTTCGTTGCTGTGTCAAAGGTATTGTTGGGGGTTCCTTGATAAAAGCCCAAGGCGCTTAAAATGCCTTGCAATTCTCCTACATCATGTCCTTGCATGGGCGGTTGCTGCAAGAATAGGATCCGAGAATCCTCACAAGAAAAAGGGCAAACTGATTCTTCAGCCCCAGCAGGGCTGGAAAAGGAGTAAAAACAAAAAGCCAGGAATGCAAGTAGGGTAAACTTTTGTATCCGGATTTGCAAGGCGATAAACCTCCTGTCATGTGATGGTGTATAATCAGGATGAAGGAAAATAAAATTTATTGATATATTGGCTGACTTGCCTTTGCTTTGTAGTATGGTTCAGTTGCTTTAGTTTTTCCCTGCCTCCTGGTTTCTTTATTCGGATTTTGGAAAATTGGTAGAGGGATGGTCAGTTTTTTTAAAAAAGTGCCAATGTTGAAAAAGGGCAGAAGGGCCCAGGATTGGCGCTTTTTTGGGGCAATGGGGAGGACAGGATAAGGGGAGAAAAATTGTTGAATTTGGGAACTTAAAGCATGGGAATACCGTCTTACTTATAAGAGAAATATTGATGTTCCTGGGGAAAGGGTTTTACGAAGCTTGTCAGATATGATATGGTATTGTAAAACCAAGGAGCGTTATCTGGAGAGGACATGATTGAGTCAGTGGGACATGCCCTGTGGCCTATTTTCAACAGAAATGGCAGAATAACACTGGAAATTGGGAATGAGACTGATTTTGCTTTTCAATCCTGTTCTTAGATGACGCCCGAAATAGGGAGACAAGGGTTTTTGTCTTACCTCTAAGGGACAAGGTTGGTGCTTGGGCAGGCCAAAAGGTATCGGTGACCAAGAAAGGCAAATGGTTCGCTAGGAGGACGAGGAAAAAAGATAGTGAGGAGTAACAAATGGAAGCAATGGATGGGGTAAAACACGGGGTAATTCGTTGGTTGATTGTCTGTATGGCAGTGATGATGTTGGTGGGACTGACCATGGGAGGACAAGTGTCTGGGGCAAATGCAGCAAGCTTGATTTACAGTCCCCCAGGGGATCTTGTGGGGTGGATTGTACCAGCCCAGGCCAATGAGATGGTGACACCTACACCAGAACCAACCCCAACAGTATCAACGCCTGAGGCCAAACCCAGCGAGGAGAAATCCCCGGACAATGCCAATGCGGGGAACAGCCAAAGTACCATAGGCAGTGGTAGCACATTACAAAGTGTATCATTTTATCAACAGAATAACGACACAACTTTGAATATCCTGGCCAATGGACCCATTACAAAGGTGGAATTTACAAAACTGACCAATCCCAGCCGGTTGGCTGTGGATTTGACTGGTGTGCAAATGGGTTCTGTTCCGGAGCGGGTAACAGCCAATACAACATTGGCAGACCAAGTTCGCGTAGGGGCATATGGAGAGAATACCGTACGTTTGGTGGTGGACTTGAAAGGGTCTTGTACCCATGACTACACGTTGTCCCCGGATAAGAAGACGCTGCAAGTATCTTTGACTCCCCCAGGACCTGGACGTTCCTTGGCGGGTAGTACGGTGGTGATTGATCCAGGGCATGGTGGATCAGCAGAACCCGGTGCCATAGGACCCACAGGGCTCATTGAAAAGGATGTCAATCTGGATGTGGCTTTGCGCACAGCAGAATATTTGCGGCAAAAGGGAGCCAATGTGGTGATGACCCGGGATTCGGATGTATATATGGATTTGTATCCCCGGCCAGAAATAGCCAACCAATTGAATGCCGCTGTATTTGTCAGTATTCACATGAATTCCGCAACAATCAGTTCTGCCCATGGTACCAGTACTTATTATGTAAGGCCGGACAAGGTATACAATGGCAGTGAGCATTTGTTAAACGAAGGAATCAGTTTGGCGGAAAAAGTGCAAAAATCCTTGCTGTCTGGTTTGGGTTTGTATGACCGCGGGGTGCTCAATGATAATTTCGCGGTATTGCGGGGCGCCCAGATGCCAGCTATTTTGGTGGAAGTGGCCTTTATTAGCAATGCGAGAGAAGAAAGTTTGATGAAAACCGATACATTTAAGGACAATGCCGCCCGGGCCATTGCTGAAGGTGTGGCTGCCTACTTTGAGCAGTAAAGCTGGATAGGTTATGGCCAAAGAGAGAGCTACATCCTCTCCAATGAATTGGTGTGCTGTAAGCAGGGACTTGCCTTAACTTGGGAAGAATCCTGTGCATGAAAGGCTGTTCAAAAAGCCCTTAGGGCTTTTTAGAACAGCTTTTTTATCCTTTGCTTTGGCTTTGGTTTAAACTAAATTGGAGCATTCCTTTGGAAACTTAGGGCCCTTAAGTTTGGAGAGCTCATTTGTGGAGAAGGATTTTAGCAAAAAAGGTTAAATTGGTTTGTGCGCAGGCTTGGACCATGGTAGGATACAATATGGATGCCTTTGGTATCCCCAGGGGTACCAGGGACTATAACATAAGTTTGGAGTGTGGGAATGGAAAGAGTCGGGATAACCACAACAGTACCAATGGAGATACTCTATGCAGCAGGTCAAATCCCTGTGGATTTGAATAACATCTTTATCACTGCTCCCAATGCTGGAGCCATGGTGGAGGAAGCTGAGCTGGCGGGATATCCGCGCAATGTTTGTGCTTGGATCAAGGGTTTGTATGCCACTGCTTTGGCAGAGGGGATTGAAACTGTGCTGGCTGTTACCCAAGGGGATTGTAGCAATACCCATGCTTTGATGGAAACCTTGCAATTGGCTGGGGTGCGGGTCATTCCCTTTGCCTTTCCCTTTGACCGGGATGCTGATTTGCTGCGTTTGCAATTGGAAAAAATCATGGCTGATTTTCAGGTGACTTGGCCCCAAGTGGAACAAACCAAGGCTCAGCTGGATCAGGTGCGAAAGATTGTTTGGCAAATTGATACATTGACTTGGCGAGAAAATGTGGTCACTGGTTGGGAAAACCATTTGTGGCTGGTCAATTGTAGTGATTTTCAAGGAAATCCCCAGGAATACGGGGAAAGGGCCCAGCAATTTTTGCAGGAAGCCGCTACCCGGTCGCCCAGGGGGCCGGAAATCCGCCTGGGGTATTTGGGGGTACCCCCCATTATGGATGATTTATATGATTATTTGGAGGAGCGGGGCGCCAGGGTAGTATTCAATGAAATCCAGCGGCAGTTTTCCATGCCCAGGGTTAGCAATGATTTGGTGGAACAGTATCGTTTATATACTTACCCTTATGGCATCTTTTACCGCTTAGAAGATGCCCTGCCCCAGTTACAAAGGCGTGAGGTACAAGGAGTGATTCATTATGCCCAAAGCTTTTGTTATCGGCAAATTGAGGATATAATTGTAAGGCAACGGGTACCAATGCCAGTGCTGACCTTGGAAGGGGATACCCCTAACCATTTGGATGCCCGGACAAAAATGAGGATAGATTCTTTTTTGGAGATGTTGGCATAAATGTATTGTGGAATTGATTTGGGGAGTCGACATGTAAAAATTGTCTTATTGGATGCAACAGGGAAACAGGCAGGTTGTTATCAATCCAATACCATAGATTTTTACCGGCAACGGGGGCGGATGTCTGAGGGGCAATTGGTGCTGGATTTGCAGCATTTACCCGGCATATCCTGGGAGGCGGTCAGCGCAGTGGTATCCACAGGTTATGGCCGGCAGACAGTAAAAATCAAAAATACCAAGGTGATTCCAGAAATCAAGGCCCATGTACGGGGGGCTGCCCATGCTACCCAAAAACAGGACTTTACTTTGTTGGACCTGGGGGGACAGGATAGCAAGGTGGCTTTGGTCCGACAGGGCAAAGTGGTGGATTTTATGACCAATGACAAATGTGCTGCTAGCACAGGGCGCTATTTGGAGAATATGGCTGCTGTACTGGATATTGATTGGCAGGAATTATCCCGTTATTTTCAAAATCCCGTGGACTTGAGCGCCACTTGCGCCATTTTTGGGGAAACAGAGCTGATTGGCAAGATTGTGGAAGGGTATGAAATTCCAACTTTGGCTGCTGGAGTTAACCATACCATTTTTAAGCGGGTAAAGCCCATGTTGCACCGGTTGTTGCAAGGCGGTCCCTTGGTATTTACTGGCGGCGTGGCGCAAAATCAGGCTATTCGTACCATTTTGGAGCAAGAATTGCAAGTGCCTGTGTTGGTGCCGGAAAATCCCGGTTTTATGGGGGCCTTGGGTTGCGCCCTAACCGCAGTCCAAGAAGAAGGACAAAGCCCCTAGATTGAAAGGACCTTAGGTAGGGCTTGTATATGCATAGAAATATATGGGAAGGTAGGAATGAAGATGAGAGTAACAGTATTGGGGTGTTGGGCCCCTTATCCCAGAACTGGCGGGGCTTGCTCTGGATATGTGCTCCAGGACGGGGCTTCCAATGTGTTGCTGGATGTGGGACACGGTACCTTTAGCAGGTTGGGTCAGTTTTTTGCTCCCCATGCCATGGGAGCAGTGGTATTGACCCATTTGCATCCGGATCATTGCGGGGATTTGCCTTGTTTGCGGCATGCAGTGGCCGGGGCTTTGCGTACAGGACGTATGCGCAGGGATAAGATTCCCCTGTATCTTCCGAAAGAGCCGACCCAGATAGCCCAAGAAATCGCTACCTATACAGATGCGTTTGCCATTACGTATATTGAAGATTTACCCTTGCAGCGGGTGGAGCCTGGGGTGGATGCCCGGGTCTTTACCATGGGGCCTGTGAAGTATTATCTTTTGCCTGTGGAACATACCCTGCCTGCCTATGCTGTGGGGGTGGAAGGGTCTGGGTATTTGGTCTATACCGGGGATACCCGGGTGACGGATTCCTTGGCTCAATTTGCCCATAAAGCAGATATCTTACTTTGTGAGGCCAGTGGTTTGGATCAGGATGAAGACTTTGTGTCCCACCACCATATGACTGCCAGACAGGCTGGGGCTTTGGCCAAGGAGGCCCAGGTGAAGGAATTGATTATTACCCATTTTTATCCGGAATATGATTTGGAAACACTGCGGGCCCAAGCCCAGGAAGGGTATGGGGCTAGAGTGGAATTGGCCACAGAAGGGGATACGTATTTTGTTTATTGAGGCTAAGCATCAATAAACGCTTCAAGGGGTACAGACAAAGAGAGAATTTGCATAGAAAATGGGGCAAGATTTTTTTAAGAAAACCCCAGGAAAGGGGACTTATATGTGAGGGTGGATGGCAGGACGGCCACAGATTTAAGATCAGTGAAGATCCAAAGGCATTACAATCAGTATGCCGAAGGATCAGTGCTCATTGAAATGGGCCAAACCAAGGTGATTTGTACAGCAACGGTGGAGGAAAAATTGCCCTTATTTCGTAAATTAGAGGGCTTGGGAGGATGGATTACTGCTGAATACGGCATGCTGCCCCGGGCCAATGCCACCAGAAATGTGCGGGAAGCAGCCCGGGGGCGGGTGGGGGGCAGAACCCATGAAATCCAAAGACTCATTGGCCGTTCCCTCCGGGCTGTGGTGGATTTGGAGGCCTTGGGGGAGAGAACCATTACTTTGGATTGCGATGTTATCCAGGCGGACGGGGGCACAAGAACAGCTTCCATTACCGGGGCTTTTGTGGCCTTAGCAGATGCTTTGCACGGTTTGGTGCTTAGCGGCAGACTGAAATCCATGCCCCTTCGGGATACCATTGCTGCCATTAGTGTGGGCAGGGTGCAGGGAGAACTGTTGTTGGATCTATGCTATCGAGAGGATACGGCAGCAGAGGTGGATATGAATGTGGTCATGACTGGTTCCGGTCGTTTTGTGGAAATCCAAGGAACCGGAGAGGAAGCCACCTTTGCCCAGGAGGAACTCAATGCCATGTTGGCCTTGGCCCAAAGGGGCATTGCCCAACTGACTGCCTATCAATGCCAAGAGTTGGGTGCTGTGGCGCAAAAGATAAAGGGTGTGAAGGAAGAATGAAAATTGTATTGGCCACTGGCAATCAAGGCAAAGTAGAAGAAATCATTGTTTTGTTGCATCCTTTGGGATTGGAAGTCTTGTCTTTATCCTCTTTTCCCCAGATGCCAGCTGTGGTGGAGGATGGAGATACCTTTGCAGCCAATGCCCAAAAAAAAGCCTTGGCTGTGGCCCGTTATACGGGATTACCGGCTTTAGCCGATGATTCAGGCTTAGAAGTGGATTGTTTGGCTGGAGCCCCGGGGGTATATTCCGCCCGGTATGCTGGGGAGAACAAGAATGACCAGGAAAACAACCGCAAGCTTTTAAAAGAAATGGCCGGTGTACCCAAGGAAAAAAGAACCGCCCGTTTCCGTTGTGTCATGGCCTTGGCCCAGCCGGACGGCCAGATATATTGTACTGAAGGTTCTTGTGAGGGATCCATTGGCTTAGAGCCCAAAGGCTTTGGAGGATTTGGCTATGATCCTTTGTTTATTGCAGCCAGTGAGGACAAAACCTTTGGGGAGTTGGATTTAGCAACCAAAAATCGCTTGAGCCATCGGGGCAAAGCCCTGGCTTTGATGCAAGAGAAGATAAAAGCCATTTTGGAAGAAGGGGGTTGGCCAGCCCCCTAGGATGACAGATACAATGGGGGGAGGTTTCTTTATGACCAGAATCGGGGTGCTCAGTGATTCTCACGGATCTGTGACAAATGCCCAACAAGCTTTGGCCCGTATGGGGGAAATTCAATATTTGTTCCATGCCGGGGATTATGCCAGGGATGTGGCTCGTTTGGCTTTTCCTTCCCAGGTGGTGGTTCATGCGGTATGCGGAAACTGCGATGCCAGCAGCGGCCAGCAGGATGAGGAATTGGTTGCTATGGAAGGGGTGCGGATTTTATTAACCCATGGCCATACTTATCGGGTTAAATTCGGTCTTTATACCCTTTCTTGCCGGGCCGCAGAATTGCAAGCTGATGTGGTGGTGTATGGCCATACCCATGTGGCAGAGTATCAGTATGAGGGGGGCATTTTGTTCTTTAATCCAGGCAGTATTACCAATCCCCGGGATGGCAGAGGGTTTGGGTATGGGATTTTGGAAATAAAGGGGCGCAATATTACTCCCTTCTTGCGGAAACTATGATTAGGCAAGGTTTTGAGGCAATAAGGTTTGACAAGGAATTTTGCGGCTAAGTCAGCTGCTTTTGGTTACAAAGGCATTCCAGGGTTCCAAATTTATATTTGGTACATGGAATGCTTTTTTACATATTAGATAATGATATTCGTTTAAAATTTCATCTACGTACGGATTGAATAAGTGGGATCGTCCGATAGGCTTGCGTATCCCGTTATCTGGCTGTGAATATTGGAGATTTTCCTTGATTCATATCCCAAAGGTACTGTTGGATTTGTCCGGCCACCTCTGAACCTTGCCATACTTGTTTGATGTTGCCTTGTTCCACAAGCACCATGGCTGGAACTTCAGTAACAGATAAAGTATGTAAAACGGAAAGCATGGCTTCTTGCCGGGTTTCCCGATCCCCTTGGGTATCATAGTACATGATGGTTACCTGGTACTGATTGGATAACTGAACCAAAAGGGGAAATAGGGTTTGGCAAGCACCACAATCCTTCCTGCCAATGTAATAAAGGCCAGAGGCCTTGTTCTGTTGTATATTTTGTAAGGATGTCAATGAAATGTTGTGTATATTGCCTAGCATAGTATCTTGAGGGGCTCTTTGCAGGCCGATGATACTGGTACCTACAAAGGTTAAGAGCAGCAGGAAAAGAAAGCCTTTGCTTAGCAACCAGGTCCAGGCATGTCTATAGCCCTGGAGCAAGATGAAAAACATCATCAAAACCACAAACAAGCTGAGCCAAAGGCTATTGGGATAAAGTGCTGGAGTAGCCAAATCCGCAGCTTTGAAAAAGCCCAGCCAAAGCTGCGGGCAAAAAGAGCCTAGGCCTAGGAGGACGAAGAGCACCAGCAAAATCCTATATTGACGTTTTTGCTTTTTGGTCAGCATATGTTATTTACTCCCTAGGGGTTACACCCGCTGATGATCATTTGCACTCCATTGACCACTGGTCTGGAGGGTTCAAGATTCCAAGCCTCTTTATCCTTGGCAAAGGATTGGTGGCATCGATACTGATCATATAGGCTTTGGGCATTGGCCCATTGGGCGTTATTGCCAAAACGGCTGACTACAGTGTGCCAGGCATTGTTGAGCAAAGGAGTGGGCAAAGTAACCATTTTGGGCTTTAAGGATAAGGAGGTTACCCCATTGCGGGTAATCCAGCTGCCGCTAAGGAAATAGGTGGCAAAGTCATTCACATTGATATTGTTGGCAATGCGCAACACATTGTATTGTACTGTGATTGGATAGACAAAATAAGGCCTATCATGGTGGACTGCCAAAGTAATTTGGTTGTCCTGAAGGCGGAACTGGCAGGATACCATATTGCCCGCAGCATCTTGGGCCAAGGGGCTTTCCAAACTGGCCAAAGGGCGTCCCAGTTGATGAAAGATACCCACAGAGCCATCCAAGGCCTCTCCTGTATAATAATGTCTAACATAATCAAGATAAGCCCCTGGGGGCAGGGTCACGGAAAAAGAAAACTCTGTGGGCGCATTGGAGGAGGCAAGGGAAATCCTTTGACTAAAACCCTCTTCCAAAGGCTGCACAGCAGAGGAAAAGGTAGCAGTCTGTTCTGCCAAGGGAATGGTAAAGCCTAGGGAAGTCCCATCTTTATCATCTAAAGTTGCTTGTTCTGGCGAGCGGTGAGAGGCAGGGGCCGTATGATAGGGGGTTGAGGCAGGCTCCCCTTTGGCAAACACCATGCTGCACCCCAATAACAAAAGACTGGCGACCAACAATAGGCCCAGGGTTTTGCCGAGTGTATGCTTTAACATATCATCTATCCTTTCTGGATTGGGTTTATCATTCCATTCATAAAAATCTATGCATAAAAATGCTATGCTTCTTTGTCCTTGGCAATGGAAAGGCGGATAGTTCTTTTGGTCAAATCATCGCAAGTATTTTCATCCCTAAGGGATTATGTTTTTCCTTTGATACAATATAGACGAAAAACTGTCACAAATTGCTCCATAAAACAGTAGATATAAATGAAGAAGTTTTATTATTCATTTGTTTCCTCAAAAAAGTATTGCTAAGAAAAAGATTCTTGGCATAGAGCATGTATTTTATGCTTGGTTTTCTTGCATAGTGTGCTAAAAACAAGCCTATGAATCCATTGGCTTGTTTTTTTAGTGTTTTTGTTTGTTACAATTAACATCAAGGCAAAGCTATTGCAATGCATTGCTTCCGGCGGAAAATAAGGGAAAAGAATGTGTTGCAGGGGATGAAAAATAATATGATTTTCTCCCCAACCAAAGTCAGTGTATAATAGGCAAAATGAAATACTAAGAATAAAAGAGGTGTTGCAATGAACGGGGATCAAATCGTTGGTCTAATGCTTGTTTGTTTGGCATTGCCTTTATTGGTGTTAGGATTAGTGAATTTGGGGATTATGTTTTTAGGGATTTTCGTTGTAGGGATGGGCATGTACATGGTACTTATCAAAGGGGATGGAAACAAAAAAACAAAGGACCCGGAGCCCTCCCAAAAGGAAAACAAGGAAATATAAAGACCAAATCCAGCGATGATTTGGTCTTTTTCTTTTTATGTTAAAAGAGAGAGAACATTATAACAAGATATGAAAAAAGGTTATTTATGATTTGCTAGGACTCTACTTGATTGAAAGAGGTTTTTCATACTTTGTTGAAGAATGCATATAAATAGGAAAAGTATGTGTTTTTAACCCTATCCTTCACTTGCCAGCAACCCAGGATGCTTTGTATTGTTGTTCATGACAAGCAATTCTGATCATATCTGCTTATTATATTAGCTAGTTTGTTGTGGTACATGAGGCGGCAAAGCAAAATGTATGATCATCTTAAGCTAATTCGATGACTTCTTTTCTGCACAGTCATTCCCTGTCATATAAAATCTAAACATAAGGAGGATTGTATGCACCTTCCCACTTTAATTACTGATCTTGCCATTATGCTGCTCACTGCCGGGGTTATTACCATTTTGTTTAAAAAATTTCGTCAGCCCTTGGTGCTGGGATATATTCTGGCTGGTTTTCTCATCAGCCCTTATATGCCTTTGTTGCCCACTGTGATGGATATGGAGTCCATTGGTACCTGGAGTGAAATCGGGATCATTGTTCTGATGTTTTATTTGGGTTTGGAGTTTAATCTGCACAAACTGGCCAAGGTAGGGGGCACGGCCATTATTACCGCCATTGTGGAAGTAGCCGGTATGCTTCTTCTGGGATTTGCTGTGGGACAACTATTGGGCTGGTCCATTCTTAACAGCATCTTTTTAGGCGGTATGTTGTCCATGAGTTCCACCACCATTATTATCAAAGCCTTTGACGAACTGAATTTACGGGGCAAAAAGTTTACGGAATTGGTATTCGGAACCTTGGTGATTGAAGATATTGCAGGTATTTTTATGATGGTTCTGCTTTCTACCATTGCAGTAAGTCAAAATATTTCCGGCAGTACTTTGGCTTTGGATATAGTGCTGCTGTTGTTTTATTTGGCCCTATGGCTGATGCTGGGCATTTATCTTTTGCCTACCCTGTTGAAATATGCCTCTAAATTGATGAATGATGAAACCCTTTTGGTGGTTTCCTTGGGCATTTGTTTTGGCATGGTGCTGTTGGCCAATGCCTTGGGTTTTTCCTCTGCCCTGGGGGCCTTTTTGGCTGGTTCCCTGTTGGCTGGTACCATTCACGCAGAACGGGTGGAGCATCTGACCAAAGGGGTGCGGGATTTATTTGGCGCTGTATTTTTCCTTTCCGTGGGCATGATGGTAAATCCCGCTGTATTGGGCCAGTATATAGGCCCCATTTTGCTGATTACAGTGGTCACTTTGATAGGGAAATTATTTTTCTCCTCAGCTGGCATGCTGCTTTCCGGCCAACCTTTAGGCAATTCCTTGCGCTGCGGCTTTTCCTTGGCCCAAATCGGTGAATTTGCTTTTATCATCGCTTCCTTGGGATTGAGTTTGGGGGTTATCAGTGACTTTTTATATCCCATTGTGGTTTCTGTTTCAGTGATCACCACCTTTACTACCCCCTTCTTTATGAAAAGCGCTGACAAAGCCACTGGATTTTTGGAAAAACGCTTACCCCAAAGAATGCTGGAGGTTATCAATCGCTATAGTGACGAGGAGCAAAGTGACAAAGAACAAGACAGTGATTGGTACAGCTTTATTAAACGGTTTTTCAAAACCACCTGTTTGTATGGGGTTGTGATGGTGGGCATCACCTTTTTAGGACTAAAGCTTTTGTTGCCATTTTTGGCTAAATATTTGCCTGTAACAGCAGCACAACTCATGACCCTATTGGTGATTTATATTGGTATTGCTCTATTCATTCGCCCTATGCTGGATTATTACAATGAATATTACATTGCCCTTTGGCTGAAGAGCCGTTCCTTCCGTTTGCCTTTGCTGGTCTTTACCTGGGTGCGGGTGGCACTAATTGCCGTGATTGCCCTGGCGCCTTTTCAATATATATGGCGTATCCATGCTTTTTGGATGCTTCCCCTGGTGGCTTTGGTTGTGGTCATTGTGGCTCGGTCCCGATTTTTGGCTACTTTCTATTTACAGGTGGAATCCCGGTTTTTAGCCAATTTTAACGAGCGCTTGCTGCAACGGGATAACAGGGACAAGGGGGATTACACTTGGTTGGATGAACAATTGTATATGGAGTCCTTTACTTGTCCCGCAGAAGCTTCCTATCTCAACAAGTCGTTGCAAGATTTGAATTGGGGGCATTACTACGATGTGACAGTGGTAAAAATCATTCGGGGCAATAAACACATCAATATTCCCACTGGTAAAGAACGCTTGCATAAAGGGGACCAAGTGTTTTTGTTAGGGGATGAAAAGCCTTTAAAAAATATTGCCTTTGTGTTGGGTATTACCCCCCTGGATTCTCCCCAAACCCTGCGCTCCTTTATGCTAGCCCAAGAGGAGAACAAAGCCCACGCCCTATTTTGCTGTGCTGTACAAGTCACGGAGGAAACTCCCTTTGCCAATAAGCCCATCCGGGATTCCGGTATCCGGGAAGAATGGGATTGTTTGCTTTTAGGGTTACAACATAACCATTATCCCATGATGCAGCCGGATGTGAATACACTCATTGCCAAGGGGGATTTGATCTGGGTCCTTGGGTCCAACAAAATGGTGGGGCAATTGGTGCAAAATAACCTTTTCAATAGCAATATATTTGAAGAGAATAAGCACTTTGAAGGGAGCAATATACCACAAAACCTGGAATCATGATGAAATAAGGGTAAAGCATTGTTTCTAAACTTGCCTTGCTCTTTTGTTATTGTAAATTATGGGCAGAGAAAACTTACTAAAAAAATAAGATGATAGGGAGAATGAAAGCGTATGTGTGGCCGATATGCCCTGGTCTTGGAGCAAAACCAGGAGATAAAAATTTTATCTCTGATTAAAAATACATATCCCACTTATCATTTGCCCACAGAGGAGATATGGCCCACCAATCTGGCGCCGATTCTATACAAAGCAAATAATAAACTGTTGATTACCTTAGCAGTATGGGGTTTTCCCCAATCAACCGGAAAAGGGGTTTTAATCAATGCCCGGGCAAAAACAGCAAGCCAAAAGAAAACCTTTCGGGATAGTTTTTTTAGCCATCGCTGCGTTATTCCCAGCACAGGTTTTTATGAATGGGCCCAGGGGGAGAAAAAACAAAAGTATCTTTTTCAGTTGCCTGGAGAGGATGTTTTGTATTTGGGAGGCATTTTAAAAATTGTGGCAGGGCAGAGCCATTTTGTCATCTTAACCACCCAGGCAAATGAATCCGTGGCTTTGGTGCATTCCAGAATGCCTCTCATTATACCCCGGCATGTCATTGGGGATTGGCTATCAAATACAGACAAAGCTTTGGCTTATTTGCAAGAAGATATGCCGGGTTTGCAAAAATGTCTTTGCAAACCCCAATAGGGTAAGGCAGGTTATGTTTTCTTACTATTATTTTCTAAAATCCAGTAATTTGCTGGTATTATGTTATTGAAACACAACATAAACTTATACGTTCCTGTTGTGCTTCTAAAAATACTTACATGAAAATGGGGGAATTCTCACCATTTTCATTGTTTTGTGCGGGAAGTATCAGCTGCGGAATGGAGGTTTTTATGAGGATTAAGATAATGACACTCATGCTTATGTTCGTTTTATGTTTGTCCGGATGTGAGCCAAAACAAAGCGCAGAAGTGAATATATTGGCTACTGCTGATTTGCACTCTTTACTCCCTGAGGCATTGGTTTCTTATGTGGAAACTGAACGTAAAAAAGATAAGAATCTTACTTTGGTTGATGCAGGAGATTTTTTTGATATTCAAAGCAAGCAAATGTGGGAATGGTTTTGGGGCAAAGAGCTTGTTAAGGTTGAAGATGGGTTTCCTACCTATAAGACTGTGGCGAAAGAACGTGAAGGGGAAGCACCCATTGCCAGGGAAATGGGAAGGCTGAGGTATGACGCAGTGGTGCTTGGCAATCATGAATTTGTTGCTAATGACAAGGAGTCGTTGGATATATTAATTTCTGATTTTCAAAACAATCATATACCCCTCATATCAGCCAATACATATGAATCAAACGGGGAAAGTTACACAAAACCATATATTATGAAAGAAATCCCTACTGATGAAGGGAATATAAAGCTGGGAATCTTGGGACTAACGATAAAAGAAGTGGGGGAAAGGAGTAATCAGTCAAGGGAGTTAAAAGATTTAGAAGGGTATCAAGGAAAATTATATATGAATGATTTAGTAGAAGACGCTAAAAAATGGGTAAGTATTATGAAAAAAGACAATGCAGATATCATTGTAACGGTTGTACACTCAGGAGAAAAGCCTAAAAAACCCAAAAATCCAGGTAACCGAATTCAAGATTTGGCCCAACAGGTGGAGGGTATTGATGTAATTGTTGCAGCCCATACGCATGTGAGGATTGCACAGCATGATTATAAAAACAAAGCAGGTGAAACTGTAATTGTTACTCAGCCGGGTAAGCATGGGGAGTGCATTTCAAAAATTAATTTTAAGTTGCTAAAAGAAAATAATAGAAATTGGAAAGTAACTGATAAAACAAGTAGTATTGTTTCATTTTAAAGGAATGAAAAGCCATCCATAAGAATCTCACTAGGTGAGATTCAAACAGTATTAATTTTCTAAAAAATATTTAATTTTTTGAGATCCATTTATTAGTCAATAATAATTTTCTATTGTCTTTTAGTCAACCTATTTTAGGTATTATTTCTATGTTTTCACAAAATAGCTGAAACCTCTAAATATTAGCTTATTTTTATAAATGCCAAACTCTATCATTTTACTTTTATTTATATATCGATTTAATGCCTTATAGCCTCATGATTATGCATATAGATATAAAACATAATTTTTATGCAAATAGCTTTATGTTTTATTTT
>CATZDY010000026.1 GCA_958417755.1 uncultured Peptococcaceae bacterium | reverse complement strand
CCACTGATTCAGATGGCAGTTTTAACAAGCATGTGAACACATGCTCCAAATCTCCTTGTTCAAAAGCCTCCAGCATGGGCTGGGTGAGAAAACGCTCCAAAAATGCCTGACGCTCCTTCCCATCCACAATCAACTGGGATAACCCAGAGAAAAATGCATCTCGTTCTGGGCCCAAGTTTTCCAGCAATCCTAAATCTGTAGTATGGTCAATATATTCGATGATTTGGTTTTGGGTCACATTACAATGGCCGCTCAATAGAGCGTCGGGATTAGGCGTGCTGTAGTATTGCATCAGCATATCTTTGTATTGTAACTGCAAGCGCTCCTGCTCCTCTATTTCGCCGGTCACATCGTTGTAGACAGCATAAAGTTTATCATCCGCACCTTCCACCTTGAGACGTGTAAAGTTGTTTTTTACCCATACATAACTGCCGTCACCCCTTATGAGCCGGTAAATCATAGTGCAATAGCGGTTGGCATTTGCAATATATGCCTGAAACTGGCGGGTAAAAGAAGCCACGTCATCAGGGTGCAAACCAACTGTGGCGTCCTGGCGGTACATGGCCCAGGCTTCCTCCAGGCTCATTCCGGTCATGGCGGCAAAGCCTTCGGACAAATATTCTGGCGTTAAATCGCCGTCTTTTCCCAAGCGAATCACTGCCACACCACCAGGAAGGTTTTCAAGGACACTCTGATAATACTGCTCCAGCTGCTCTTTTTCCTGACGGGTCTTGACCTCCTCTGTGACATCCCAGACATATTTTACATAGGCAGGGATCCCATTCCACTGGGTTTCCCGAAACTTCGTCGCATAATGCCGGTCGCTTCCTTCCACCACCATCTGGTGCTCTGTGCCGTCAGCCCTATGGCTCTTCAAGGTGCAAAAGGCACAGGGCTCGCTTTTTCCGTGCAAAGCAGTGTAACACTTTTCCCCCACACAATTCTTGCCCTGGGCTATGAAAAAGGGAGCTGACTCACTGGCATACAGTAAATCGTAATTTTCCATATCAATCACATAAATCCCGTCCGCCATCTCATTGGCAATGTTCTGGAACAACCGGGTCTCAGCTGATATGCCTGTGAACACGGCGTAAAATTCTGGGGTTTCACAAAAAGGCCCCATGCGGCGTCCGCTGAGGTGCACCCAAACCAAATGGCCATCCCTGTGATAAATGCGATAAGAAATTTCCAGAACCTCTCCAGACACTATGGCCTCTTTGGCAGCAGCAAGGGCCCGGGGCTTATCCTGTTCATATATGATGTTCGCTGCGTCATCTTTTACAATGGTTTCATACTCCTCCCGGGTATGCCCGGAAAGCTCCATCACCCCATTGGACAAAAAGGTGGTTTTAAACTTACCCCCTTCCACCCTATAGGTGGCAATCCCGCCGGGAATGGAGTTGATCAAATGCTCCATCTGCTTTTGGGTTGCTTGCAGTTCAGCGTTGGATTTGGCAAGCTCATTTTCTAATCTCACCTGTTCATGGGCATCGCGAAATACCGCATAGACCAGTTTGGATCCATCTGGCAAGTTTTTCATTGTGCATTCCATATGAATCCAACGGTATTCTCCGGATAGGTGATGAAAAATGCGAAAATCCTGCTGCATTGCTTCATGATATATCACAGTATTTTTGCATTCCTTGCGAAACAAGGCAGTATCATCAGGATGAACGCCCAACAGCACAGCATCTAAATCCATTTCTCCCTTATGCTCTGGCAAAAGACCCAGGATTTCAAAAAACTTTGCGTTTCGGTAAAGGGGAACCACCTTTCTATCTATGTATTGATATAAACCCAAACCACAGGGAATATCATCGAATCTTGTCTCCATATTCTTTTCCAACTTTGCAGTTGGCTTCATTGAAAGGAGGTTTTCATTGTCCATATAATCTTGCCCCCATCATTTTCCATACAAAATTATAGCTTGTTTCACTGCGTCCAGGATAGCCTGATAAGACGCGTTATGATTTCTTATTGATTCCTTCCCCAGTCTCCCTCATCTTATGTAAAAACCTATTTTTTGAAAAAAACTATCATTATACGATTTGTTTCAAATACATCATAACTTTTTATTTGAAAAACGCCACCTGTTTCTTTTTCAAAATCATTCTTGAGTGCTAAAAAATACTTCCATGAAAGCAATATATACTACCAACAAAAATTTATTTTCAGTATGAAGAACGTCGCCTACTGAACCTGTAACAAATCCTCATGCTTTAGCATATCTCCTTTTGATGATTTGGCTGATTTCTGCTTGCAAATTATCACGGCAATATTCTCCGCCATGATAGCAAATGATTGTATCAATTTCATAGGGAATCAATGTTTCCAAAGACCTAATCTTAAGTTTCTTTATCCAGGACAAAGGCTTCATCAGCTATGGCCAGCACTCCATTTTCTATCATCAACAGCTCTCCACTTATCAAGGTTTTTCTGGCTCAATGTACAATGAAATGTGTCCAGGCATATGTCCTGGCGTTTCAATCACCCCAACGCCTTCACAAATTTCTCCATCATGTAAAGCAGTAACCTTGTCTAGGGGCTGCACACTCTTTAACATCTGTATAAAATCATCATGTGCTAATTTTTCCTCACCACTTAAAAACATGCCCCTTTGTTCTGCCTGTTCTAAACGCAAGGATTTTTTTGCCCCAAAACATAAGGCATCTGCTCCTGGGAACAGAAAACCTCAATCCCTGGATACTTTGTAACCAATTCTCTTGCTGCTCCCATATGGTCATGGTCGTGATGGGTTAAGATGATTTGTTTCAGCCTCTTGATATCCAATCCTTTATTTTCAAAGGCTTTTTCAATCTTTGCCAGGAACATTGGATACCCGGTATCCACCAAAATCAAATCAGCAAAGCTGTCCCCAAGGATCTTGCTGGCCTATATACAAAGCTAAGATTCATTTTTAGGCCATCCCATTTGCCTGGGACAATCTTATAATCTCCACCATATGGTTTCATTGCGCTTGTATTCCTTAAATCCGCATTGCTGTAAAACATGTTGCGATGCCAATCCATGCATATCGGTTTCCGCTAAGACATGTTGGACCTTGTCTTGTTCCAGGGCCCAGGCACACATGGCCTTGACAGCTTCTGTCATATATCCTTTGTGTTCAAATTCCTTCCCTAACCCATAACCGATTTCAACCTCACCATACCCATTGGGCAGTCCTTTAAAATCCGCTGCCCCTACCACAACCCTATCTGCTTTGCGGATTAAAAACCAAAAGCTATGCCATACAAAATGTTCTTTATCCTGTTCAGCAATGTCCAGTTGACCTTTTACAATATCCAGAAATAAGCTGTCCATTGGTTCAGCTCGATACAAGCAGTTCAGCTCTTTTTCCAACAAGGGCATATTCTCAACCCACAACCTTAATTGATGCGGGGTAAGGGCAAGTAAGGTAAGCCGTTTAGTTTCCAGCATCATGTTCTTATGCTCCTAACCAAAATTTTATTAGCTTACTATGATATATTCTTATATATTCTGCAAAGGAGCCGACGCCTCCTTGCTCTATTACCATATCCCCAACAAGGCTTCCATGCTATCATTCTATCATCATGGCTTTTCCCAAACGTTTCATATACAATGTTACGTAGAAATAAATACTCCCCTGGCCTATACAATCATTTTAACTTATCCTGTCTTCTCTATGTATGGGTCATAGGCATATTTGCAAAACCATACAAACTTTTTGCCAAGGAGGTCGCATGTTAAAAGCAGAATTCGGCATCATTGATACCATTGATGAGAAAAAAGATTATTCCACCTATGAGCCACAGAAATATTGTTGCGTCTCAATTTCTGATGATTATCTCACTGATTGGTGGGAACAATTGAGGATGATGAAAACCTATTTCCATTCCCTGGATAGACCCAATGTAGCCCTTGCCCGCTGGGGAGTTACCTTGATTCCCCCTGTCTCATTATCCATCCTGCAAAATATTGTCTTAGGGGATCCCCGTCTCAATACAAATCAGGACCTTGTCCAATTGGCCCGTATCATTCAAAAAGCCATTGCTGAAAATAAATGTATGATTCACTATGGCGTATAATCTGCAAGCAGCTTTAAAACGACAAAACCTAGTTAACCTTCACTTTACCCATAGCCATCATCTTTGGGGCGGTAGATGATAATGACAGATATGTATGGTAAGACCATGAGAACAATTTCGAATTGCCTAAGCAAGGCAGAGGTTTTTGAAAAACAACTTATGGCGGTAATCCAAGTATTCACTTTCTCACATGAGCAATATAAAGCGGAGAATGCATGCAGTAAGTCTTAAGAATCATCACAACTGGACCAATATCTACCCAGCATAGATTTTTACCATGTGAAAACATCAAAAAACGCACTGCCGCCCATATATTGAAGCATAAAAAGTTTAGGGATTGGGATTGAAACCACGCAGCTGTGACCCAAATGAAAAAACGAAACATTTGAGAATGGAAACAATAAAATAGGGGGATTCCCCCCTAAAGTCAAAACATCCATCTTCCCTTTCTCATGACACCACTGCTCTTATCCTGGCTTTTTTATATCCATTAAGACTTCTGATACATGGTAAATCCGTTTTTCCCCCTTTTTTTGGTTTGATACAAGGCGAAATCCGCATTTTTGTAAAGTGTTTCAAAATCTGTCCCTGCCTCTGGTCCCATGGCAATGCCAATGCTGCTGGAAACCCTGCATCTTTTGGTATCATGGATGAATTCACGATGCAAAGCCAAGACCAAACTTTGCGCTTTTTCCTGCACCCAGCTTTGGGAAGGCACAGGAAGAAAAACAATGAATTCATCCCCACCTATGCGTCCCACAATATCATAGTCTCGAAACTGCGCCTTTAAGATTTTGGCAAACTCGGCAAGGACAAAATCCCCTGTGGCGTGTCCGTAGGTATCGTTTACCTGTTTAAAATCATCAATATCCAGAATGAAAAAAGCGTAAAGCTTTTGGGGATTTTGGGACAAAAGCTGTTGGATTTGATTCTGGGTAGCTGCTTTATTATATAGACCGCTCAAAGGGTCTTTGTGTATTTGTTCCAGCATTTGTTTTTCCCGTTGCTTTTCCAACTCAATGTTTTGCCGATACACAAACATGCGGATTGATTCGTCATCAGCCCAATAGAAAATGCGGGCTGTGATGCGCATCCAATGATAGGTATGGCCATTTTCTGTGAGCATGAAATCATAACGTAGGCTTTCAATCTTGTCCTGATAAGCCTTTAAAACATTGGCTGGCGTAAAGGTATCGATATACCCTTGTTGGAATTCTTCTTTGATTTGTTTCTGGGCAATGATCTGCAGGGCTTGGTCATAAGGGGTATTGCCTGGTACCCCAAGACTTTTAAAATAGGCTTCCGTTGCCTCGCTGGCAGCTCGATTATGGGTAATATCAATCTCATAGATATTTTCATACATTTGTTCCGTGGCCTGTTGAAACATTGTCCGGTGTTCTTGCTCTTTGGCCACTGTAAGCTCCACAATCTCCCGGTTGAATCTCCGGATGATGCTGGTAATTGTAAAAATCACAAAGGCAATGATCAAGATAACAACCAGCACAGCACCAAAAAATTGCTGGCTGAGTTTTTGTTTTAAAAGGGAAGTATTATTATCAACCACCAGATACCATTCCAAATTGGGTTCATACTTGGTCACCAAATATCCCTTTGCTGCGGAGGAAGCATACCAAAATGACTGGGTATTTTTTTGATTGGACAGGATTTTATTCTTTAACTCAGGATAAGCGCAGTTTTCAAACAAATTGACTTCCTCATATCCAGTTTGCGCTGTGGATATTTCAATGGTGCCGTTTCTATCAACCAGATAGGCCTGCACATCAAATTTCTTTTCATATTGTTTCAACAAGTCCTGCATATCATCCACTTGAAACCCAACCCCCACAACCCCCTTAGTGGCGCCATCTGGCCCCACAATTTTACAATTAACGAAAACAGTGATTTCATTGTTCGCCTGGGCTGCTTCGTCGTTATCAATATTCAATAGACACTCCTTGCTTGATTCCAGAAAAGCATAGTACCATTTGTTTTCTGGATCATCTGGGGTTAAAACCCGGTCAAGTCCATTAAAATGATAATAGCGGTTGGTTGCCGTGGAAACAAGGAAAACCGAATCATAAGCATATTTCTCCTTGTACGCCAACAAGTAATTCCGCATGTCTTCAATGAATGCTTCGTCATCCAGCTGCTCTTCTTCAGATAGGAAAGTCTTTAATAAACTATCATTGGCCATTGTCAGGGAGATATTGATTGGTTTTGTAAAAATCGAATCAAGCTGGTGAGAGATACCTTCTAAGGTCAGGTTGGAAACCCGTTCCACATCCACCTCAAAAATGCCTAGGTTGGAATGATAGCTGATAATTGATGTGATGGCGAATCCTATGACAATGATGGTGCAAACAAATAGATTTGTTTTTAATAAAATGTTCTTTCTCATCACCAATCTCCCCTATGACAACGATTGTGAAATTGCCATACCCATACAGTCCGGACAAATTGCTGCCTGTATCCCTATGGCTGCAACTTTCATTTTATATGATATCATGTAAAATTACATCTAAAATTACAAAAAATCTGGACTACAACATGTCGAGGCCATTGTCATAAAAAATAGAAATGTTTAGTGATGAAAAAATCCTTTTTCCAGCCTGAAAAGCCCATGAATCCAGCATTTCTGCTGTGTAGGTACAATCTGCAAAGGATAAAATGGTGCCCAAATGAACAAACAGGATTATGTATAGTAACATAAAGTTATAAAACGAAATGGGTTGTTTGACATTGCCACGCACTAATATTAGAATGAAAATAGGTTAAGTTGTGTGTTTGTTCGCCTTTGGCGGATAAAGTGAGGAGATAAACCAATGTTAGAATTAAGATTGCTCCATGATAGTGATATTTCATTGGTAGAGATTTGGCTAAATAAAGAGCATGTGAAAAGGTGGTATGAAATTCCCCATCTTGGAGTTACAATTGATGATTGGATGACTGAAATTAAAGAGCGCAATGGAGAATTTCAATGGTTAACACATCTCATTGTGATGTGCCAAGGTAATCCGATTGGTTTATGCCAATATTACAAATGTGTGAATAGCAATGAAGATTTTGGAACTCTACCGTTAGTAGGAACATATGGGATAGATTACTTTATTGGCGAGAAATCTTGTCTTGGCAAAGGTCTAGGTAAAAATATGATTACCCTGCTGGTTGATAAAATCTTTTCTTTCCCGGATGCGCTCAGAATTACCGCTGATATTGATAAAAACAACAAAACGTCTGAAAGAACATTGTTATCATGCGGTTTTGTACTATTTGACCCTAAACAAAGCCGCTATGTTATACATAAAAAGCCTAAGAAATAAAGTATATCTTTAGATACTCCTTTGCTGCCAAGGGGTCATCTTTGCGCATCAGAAGTCCCCACCGTTCAAGCTGAGGCAAACGGATAAAGTCGTAGTTCTCCAAGTTTACCGGCTCGATTAGCAGGCCAATGTCAATAAGCCCCTTGTCCAGCCGTTCTTTGATTTGCTGGGCATTGCCAGACAGCAAATCAAACTGAACCTTGGGATATTGCGGGCAAAAGTGCTTCATCAGTTCCAGAAGCACCTGCGCTGCGGCAGCAGATTCAGCGCTACCAATGGAAATCACGCCGCTCAATTCCTGGGTAGGCCCTCCCAATTCCTGCTTTGTGATTTCTGAGAGTTCCACGATTTGCTCCGCCCGACGACGAAGCAACAATGTCAGTGTGGTCTTGCGTTTTCCACGCACAAAAAGCTGAATCCCCAGCTCCTCCTCCAGCAAGGTTAGTTGCCGGCTCAAAGTGGGTTGGGTAATGTGCAGCATTTCTGCTGCCCGCGTGATGTTTTCCTCCCGTGCTACTGTCAAAAAATACTTCAATACCCGAACTCCATACCACGCCCTCCTTTGATGCTCTCAGCAAGCAGCAATTTCTCCTATGTATCCGCCCGAATCCCACCCCCCGAGCCCGCCTCTTTTACAGTTTTGGGGGCTAAGCATTCCAGATATTGGGACAGAAAAAAGAGGTTTATCTCAGCTTTAAGGCCAACATGGTGATGTCGTCGAATTGGGGCACGCCCAGGGAGAATAGGGCCACCTGTTCTTTCACCTGGAGCAACAGATCCCTGGGAGCTTTGTTTAGGTTGGCATTGACTGCGTCCAACAGCCGTGCTTCGCCGAACATTTCATTTTGTGGATTCGCTGCTTCCGTCACACCGTCAGTATAAAGGTACAACACATCCCCTGCCCCCAGCTGCAAGGTGTTTTCTTTGTATTGCATCCCCTCCATGCCTCCCAGCACCAATCCCGGACGGGAGCGAAGATAGGCAAAGGGTTCTTCAGCTTTGCCCCAAAGGGGCGGATTGTGTCCAGCATTGGCAAAGGTTAAGATTTTGGTGGATATTTCTAAAACCCCCAACCAAGCGGTGACAAACATCCCGGCTTCATTGTTTTCACAAAGCTGCCGGTTCACCTCTGTAAAGGCTTGGGCTGGGGTACATCCGGATTGCATGTGGTTTTTCAGCAGGGTTTTGGTGATTACCATAAACAGCGCCGCAGGCACCCCTTTGCCTGATACGTCCGCCACAGCCACGGCCAAATGATCGGCATCAATGAGGAAGAAATCATAAAAATCTCCTCCTACCTCTTTGGCAGGATCCATGGAGGCGAAAATATCAAACTCCGGCCGGTCTGGATAGGGTGGAAAGATACAAGGCAACATGCTGGCTTGGATTTGGGTGGCTACATGGAGCTCTGTACTAATGCGCTCCTTTTCCGCTGTCACAAGGGTCAAATTTTGAATGTATTGGTTGATATCAATTTCCATTTTTTGAATTGCCCGGGCCAGGCTTTCAATTTCATCCCCTGTGTGAATGCGCAGCCGGGTGATGGCAGATTCTCCTTCCGTCTTATCCCTGTCCTTTTCTTCCACAAAGGCGCTGGCTGCGGCAGCCAGCTCATTGATGGGCGCCACAACACCCCTTTCAGTCAAAACAGCAAAAAGAACAGTGGCAGCCAAAATGGCCAGCACCATGCTAAGGATCAACATCCCTAGAAAATGCTGGCGGTCCGCCATGATTTCATCCATGGAAAGATCAACACAGGCCAAGGCCACCACAGTGCCAGAGGAATCGAAAATAGGCTCCCCAGCAGTACAAAGCCAGCCATATTCCGAATGGGTGATGATGGGGGGAACGCCGTCCTCCAGATGGTCCAAATATTGATAGGTTGCCGGGGCCAGGGGATCGGTCTGCCCCAGGGGACAAGCTGTTTCCACATCATCCGCGTCCATGAGATAGGTGGCCCCGTCCGGGCGCACTTGCTGCACATATAAAAAGGTAACGTCATTGTTGTCCTTGATATCATACAGGATTTCCAGCATCTGGTCGTAGGCCTCGTCCTTTTGTAGGGTTTTAGCATACCAGGCCATGCGGTCCCCGTCCATCTGGGAAGCTGCTGTTTTGGCAATGTTGGAGGCAATGTTGCGGTAATGTTCATCCATGGTCCTGGTATACACGCCATAGCTGATGGTAATCACCGTGGCACTTAAAAGCAGCACAATGACAATCACCAGGGCCAGGGTTTTGGTTCTCAAAGACAAGCCTATATTCATCCGTACCCTCCTAGTCCCAATAAAGGTTGAAGTATCCGTTGGGATAGGGCTCCATCCCCAAGCCCATGCCCACCATCTGAAGTTTACCGGACAAGGGGCTATGGGCTGGTAACAAGGCCGTCACCCTTTGGGCCCCATAGGCAGCCCCCAGGGCGCCGGCCACCTGGCCCACCGCGTGCTCGGGGGCTGTGGTTTCCTGCAGCAAAAGCTCCTGTTTTTCCATCCGCCCCAGGGCGCCATATGTCGTGTTGCCTATGCATACCAAGGATGCAAAGCCACCGCAAAAGGCGTTTTCAGCCAAAGTATAGGTCAGGGCCTCCTGGTCCCATTGCACATAGCCCGGGGCCTTAAACCTGGTGTTCCGCAATTTGAGGTATGTTGGGGCATCCAGGGGTTCTAGGGATACTGGGGAACCCGGGTTTTCCGGCCTTAGCACAGCTCTCTTCAGCCAATACAAAGGTTTTATCCCCAGGCCCAGGAAATAGCCGGCCACCCGATCATTGGCTGGGCTAAAGAAAAAAGGCTGTTGTTTTCGGGCCGCCAGTTCCCCACTAAACTGCAACAAAGCAGTGATGACCCCTTGGCGCCGAAATGACTCCTGCACCCCCCCTGCATAGCCATACCAAGCAGGGCGCAAGTTCCCCCCAAGGTCGCAAATTTGGGTGGGGAACAAATAAACAGCCCCCAGCAGCACGCCGTGGCGCTCATACACCAAAGGGATGCAAGCGTCAAAACGGTTTTTGAAAAAAAAGCGAATATAGTCTTTGCTATCCCCAAAACACTCCTGCCACAAAGTTTGTAAAGATGCAATTTTTTCCGGTCCAGCCACTGTAATCATTGGTTTACACCCTTATGGTTAAAGTATTAAAGCCCTCTCGGCGTTGATATAAAAACTCCTGGGCCTTGTTTTTTACCAACAGCATCCCCAAGCCCTCGGTGGGACTGTCCTCATTGCTTAGCCTTGCGGTCTGTATGGCAAAGGGATTAAAGTCCCGGGCATTGTCCCGGATATGCAGCTGAAAGGTATGATCCTCATCAGCAATCAGCGTAAGATGAATGCTTTCCCCCTGCTCAGGGTGCAGGGCTTGTTCCCAAATCACACACACCACTTCTTCCACCACCATCATGGTATAATACTGCTGCCGGGCATCAGCTCCCCAATGCTGGCAAAAAGTCTCCACTTCAGCAGCCAGCCCCCCAATGCCCTCCTCCCGGTTGCTGATTACCCTTTGGTAAATCCGCTCCCGGTCAATGCCCAGGCGCTGATTTCCTTTGGCAAGGAAGGCAACAATAACCCAGAGCAAGCAGCACAAAAGCTCGGTGACGGGAAACAACAAAAATACCTGGGCAGCCCCCCAAAAGGACAGCAACAATAGCAAAGGCATTGGCAGCAAAAATCCCCGGGCCAAGTTGAGCAATGCCGCCCGTCTGGCCATGCCTGTGGACTGGTCGTAACAAGCAGCCAAGGTGCTGATACCAGCAAAAATTGCGCCAGCACAATACAGGCGGATGGCTGTGGCCCCTAAACCCACACTGGCAGGATCCGTTAAGCCAAATATTCGGCACAATGCTTCAGCATACCCGGTGATCAAAGCCAATATGGGGATCCCCAGGATTAAACCCCAGCGCAAAGACAGCTGCCAAATGCCCTTGACAGAAGCCCCATCCCTCTCCCCGTAAAAGGTGCTGACCAAGGGTTGTAAGGCGCCGGTCACCCCTTCAAAGGCAATCATGGCAAGGCAGGCAACATTCATCACCACATCAAACACTGCCACCCCGGTTTCTCCGCTCAAACGCATCAAAATATTGTTGGCCATGAGCCAAAACAGGCCTTTGTATATATATTGAGAGGAAGAGGCAAAACCCAGGCGAAAACTTTGGGCCATATCCCCTGCATCCCAAGCCCAGGCCTTAAAACGCAGGATATGTCCTGGGGTAAAAAAATGAGGCATATACACCCCTAGGGATACCCCTTGACCAATCACCGTGGCCCAAGCTGCTCCGGCAATGCCCATATCCATTTGCAGCACAAACAATACATTGAGGCTCACATCCACCAAATTGCCCGCCAAAAAACCCGCTCCAGCAAGCCGGGGGTTGTTATCGCAGCGCACCAAATAATAGAAATAGATATTGGCAAAGGTCAAGGGCGCAGTAAGCAGCACAATCCGGGCATAGGTACAGCTCATTTCCCACAGGCGAACCTGCTCCGGCGAGGCACCCAAGGCCCGGATAATCCCCTGAAGTCCCACCAGCCCCCCCAGGGCAAAGATACAGCCAATGAGCAAGGTGGCACCCAGCATGCGGTTAAAATGCTGCACAGCTGCCTTGGCCCGGCCTTCTCCCATGAGCTGGGCGCAACGGGTAGAAGCCCCTAACCCCAGCCCCACATCAAATACATTAAAAGCCATGAAAATGGGGCAAGCCAGGCTGATGGCTGCCAACCCGATTTCCCCCATTTTCACCCCCACCACCAAAGCATCCACAATGTTTCCCAGGGCCAGGCCAGCGATGGAAACCAAGGAAGGAAACAAAAAGCGCCTAAACATGCCAGTGTTGTAATTATCTTGCATGCAAAGCGACACTTCCTTCCCACAGTTCCTGTAAAAAGGCTGGTTTCAGCTCCTGCTTATGCTCCCGCAAACCCAAAATCCCCAAGTCTTCTTCTGTGTTGATATAGCAATATTGCTTTGGCAGCATGCCTAGCAGAGCCTCCCAAAGAAACAATTCCAAACCTGTTTCCCGGCGGGCGGATTTTAACAAACAAAGGTCAAAGGTGTTTTGACTCAAGGGAAAGCCCAGGGCAAAGGACACATCAATCCCATCCACTTGGATCAACACCCCCGAAAGTCCTAATGGTTCCATATGAGCAAAGGCTTTGGCCATAACCCCCAGGTCATCAAAACCAACCTTTGGCCTTTGGGGGCAGAAAGATTTCCATATGGTAGCGATCTCCTTTGCCCGGTATAGATTGGCAGCATCCAAGGGCTCTACCCTTAGGTTGTCATGGGTACGCTTGAAGCGATTGCGTTTGGCCCTAAGCTTGGCAAATTTTCCCCCAGGCAGCTCCCTTAGCTCCTGTTGGTCATAGCAGTATTCAGAAGAATCCCGATCCTTTTTCATCTGAAACCAACCGGGAAATTCCTGTTGTAAGAAAGCCACGTCTTTTTCCCGCATATAACAAAGCCGAAAATCCGGTTTATGAACACGACTCGCGATAAAACGGGCGGTCTTTTTGGTACACCCACAGGGAAATAACCAGGCATTGGGACCTTTCCAGCGACAACGCACGGCAAACCAGTCCCTTTTTAAAAGAATGGAAAGGCCCATTTCCTCCTGCCACAAATAAAGAGAACCAAAGGAATGGGAGGAAAGATCGTGCCCGCATGCGTACCGGATTTCTTCGATTGTGCTTTGCATAGCCAAGGCAATTGGCAACAACTGCATCCCCTTAGGCCTCATTCCCAAAAAATTTGGTGATGCGCAGGATATTCCTACCTGTTTCGTAACAATAGGAAACATCGTCCATGGTGCGCTTCACCAACAAGATGCCCAACCCGCCAATGGGCGCTTCTTCCACAGAGTGCAAAGGAGCCGGCTCTGCCATGGATAAAGGGTTAAAGGCAATCCCCCTGTCCTCAAAGGTAATGCGTGCGCCTTTGGGATGTTGTAAATGCTCCAACCTAACCGCTGCCTCCCCTGTGGCCGGGGCATAGGCATACCGGGCAATGTTCACAAAAATTTCTTCCGCAGCAATCAAAATCCGGGTACGCTCTCGCCCGGGACAATTCACGCGCCTAAGGGCTTGCTCGAGAAAATCCTGCACCCCTTGGGTGTTTTCTATTGTGGCAGGCAGGGTAATCCCCCAATCCTCCCCCTGGGTTAAGGATGTATTGTCCCCAGGCATGTGTTTTCTCCTCCTTTGTGCAAAGTTTAATCCATGGATTTAGGCCACCCCTTTCTTCCTTCATATCCATTTCTCCAAGTCTTAACGGTTGGCTCTTTGTATGTTGATCCATGGTTCCAAGGGATTATGCTTCAATGGTCAGAATATCCACAAAACCTGTAATTTCTAATACCTCCATAATGGCATCATTCACATGGCGTACCACCATATGTCCCTGCTTGCTCATTTGCTTCTGGGCTACCAACAAAACCCGTAATCCTGCGGAAGAAAGGTATTCCAAATCCTGAAAATCAAGGATTAGTTCTGTGACGTCAGCTAGGGATTCCTGCAACTGACTTTCCAGCTGGGGCGCGGTCATGGTATCCAACCTGCCCTCTAAGGCCAGGGTCAGACATGCTTCGGTACGGGTCTTTTGAATTTGCATGGTAAGTTCTCTCCTTTTCTGCTTTTGGTTGTTTTTAGGCCATCATCAAGGGGGTTACCGTTTTCCCCAAAGCCCCTAGCCTTAAGGGGTTGCTCACATTAACGGGCGCAATAACCATCGTGATGATAAGCACAGTTTCCACAATGGGAGGTTTCAAAGCCGCGCAAGGCCAAACATTCCGGAGCATGACGCACCTGGATACGAAGACATGTGCCATCTGGACCATAGTCTGCTCCAAAAGGGGTAGCTCCGCAGGAAGCACAAACATATGTTTCGCACCGGCCCGCAGCTTGTTTTGTAACCCCCCCGGCCACCAGCAGCATCTCCTCTTCCGTCAGTTCCAGGGGTTTTGGTAAGTCTTTGCGTTTTTTCATTCTACAGTCCACCACCCCAAGGGAATGCCTGGGACTTTCTTGGCAAACCCCCCTGGTTATATTGGCAACCTTTGCTGGTCCAAGGAATGCCCCCCTCATCCCTTGCCAGCCTCTTGATGGCAAACAATGGATTTTCTCTATGTATGCCTTGTTTTCTTGTTTTGTTCACAGCTCATTCCTCCTGTGTTTGGATAGCTTTTGGGGAAAATTCACCCCAAGAAAACCATCCCTTCGCTAGGGCCATTCTCCAATCCTATCAAGTACCCGCATCGAAGACCCAAGACCCAGACGCCTAAAAAGGCAATACCAAGGATTTTTTCTTTGCAAACCTTCTTACAGGACTTTTAGGCTGGGATTATCCCTTGCCACCATTTAGCTTGGGAACTGACAATCCATGGCCCTTTCTGTTGGACAGGGGGCCTGATATTAATTTAGAATAATTTTTGGCTTTTTCAGCAATGTATGACATTTCTTTATGTATTTTTCTTCATACATGCTGCATCTTCCTGTTATTCTTATTGCTGATCTTTTGCCCCAAACACCAGAAGGGAGAGCTTTTAAGCAACGCACTATTTTTGAAAAAATACCTAAGACTGAACATTTTGTTATTTTTTTGACTGCACCAACCGCCGCCGCTGGCAGGTAACACATTCTCCGGTATTGGAACCAACCAAAGGGCATGTACTGCTGTGTAGCACTTCCATTTCCAGCTGGGGGTGGACTGGAGCCACTTGAAAGTGAGAGGGTACAGCCCCGCAATACCGGCAAACATAGGCACTGCATTTATTCAAAGGAGCTTGCTCTTTTTTGTCCCGAATTCCATATATTTCCTTTGATGATTTTTTTGGTAAAGAGTCTTTGTTTTCTTCCTTCATTGTGGTAACCTCCCGTCGCTGCTTCTATCTGCAAGCTTTTTCTTGCCTTTAGTATAGAAAAGCTTGGGGAGAGAAACCATTACCCAAAGGGGTATTTGTCCGGGTAATCCCACCTACCCTGTGTCCTACAATTGCTGGCGGGCCACCAGCTCAGCAAAAAGGCCCTGCTTTGCCACCAGCTGCTCATACTGGCCTTGTTCCTTGATCTTGCCATTTTCTAACACAAGAATGCGCTGGCATTGGCGGATGGTGGAAAGGCGGTGGGCAATGACAATACGGGTACATCGAAGGCCCTCCAGGGCATCTGCTATTTTTTTCTGGGTTATGTTATCCAGAGCTGAGGTAGCCTCATCAAAAATCAAAATCCGGGGTTTTGACGCCACAGCCCGGGCGATCAGAAGCCGCTGACGCTGGCCGCCGGAAATCCCCCCTGTCCCGTGGCTGATCACTGTATGCATCCCCATGGGCATGGCCCGGATATCCTCCGCAATGCCAGCCAGTTCCGCAGCCTCCCAAGCCTCTGCCATGGTTAGCCCAGGGGAAGCAATGGCAATGTTGGAGAAAATATCACCGGAAAACAGCTTGCCATCTTGCAACATAATGCCAATATGCTGCCGCAAGGACCGGGGCTCCAGGGTTTGCAGATCAGCATTGTCGTAATACACAGCCCCTCTCTGGGGCGTTTCAAAGCCCAAAAGCAAACGAACCAAGGTTGACTTGCCGCAACCCGTGCGCCCCACCAGGGCGACATATTCTCCTGGCTCTATTTTAACCCGCAAATTATCCAAAAGCCAAGGCCCTGTCTCTCCATAGCGAAAGGAAACATGGCTCAGCTCCACTTGGCCCCTTAGCTGGGTCACAACCCGCCGGCCCTGGGCAGTTTCCGGCTGGGTTTGCAGCAAAGGTTCCGCCATTTCTACCAAAGGCTTGCTATCCGCCAGATTCGTCACCACCTGGCCCAGGGCAAGCACTCCGGCACTCATCATCCCATAGGCTGCGGAAAAGGCCATATAATCCGCCGGGGTCACGGCATGGGTTACTGCCATATGATACCCCATCACCAGTCCCCCGGAGGCAATGAGCATTCCCAGGGCATGGTGCAATTTCAGCAATAGGGGCGGATGATAGGAAAGGCCTACGATTTTGCCGTATACCTCAGCCCATTTGGCAAAAGCCCGCTGTTCCGCGCCAGTAAGCTTAATTTTCTGGATACCAGCCAAAAGGGCGTAAACAAATCCCCCCAGCTTGGCCTTAAGCTGCATGGTTTGCCGGGAAACCCTAAGGTGTAACAAAGTGGTGGCCAAGGACAATCCCAGGGTCAGCCCAATCACAGCCAAAGCCGGCAAGGCCAAGGCTGGCGCATAGTATAGGATTTGCCCCACATAGGCCAAGGAAAACAGGCTGCTTAGGCCCAGGGTCAGCACTGTATTGCTGAGCATGCGGCAAAGGGAGCTGATACTTTCCACCCGGCTGCGCAACTCCCCGGCGCTGTATGCCTGGAAAAAGGAGACTGGCAAAGAAGTAACCCGCACCATGGCTGCTGCCTCCACGGCAATGCTGAGCTTGATTTCCACCCGGGTCATCACCAAGCCCTTGGTTATGCCCAGCAAGGCCCCGGATACCGCCACTCCACCCAAAAGGGTGGCCAGGGGCAGCAAAAGACCTGTGTCCTGGCTGGGCACCAGGCGGGCAAAGGCCAGCTGGGTGGTATAGGGGATGAACATGCCCAACAAGGTGGCCAACAGGGTAACCAGAACAATCAGGGCATAGTCTGGGACAGATAGAATGGAAAGTAGATATTGCACCAAATCCCTCACACCTAGGGACCGCATGGGCAAGGGCTTATAAAAGCAATAGGCCTGGGGGCTGATGTCTGCCGCTGTGCGCCGGGTGATTCGCACCCGGCGTTTTTTCTCCGGATGATAATAGCTGTAGCCTGTTAATCCTGAGGGAATCAAAGCCACCACTTCCCCTGTTTTGGTGCAACCCAACATGGCCCCCAAGGCATCCTTATACCACCTGGCATCCAGGGTCACCCGCCGGCGCATGATTCCCACTGGCCGCAAGGCCCGCTCCAACAAATCCTCCTGGTCCCGGGCCCCTGCCAAGTTCTCTTCCTCCACTTCCACACCATAGTAGTCCAGGATTTCCTCCAAAGCGCTTTGGGCCTGATTTTTTCCTCCCAGGTTTTTTTGCCCCAAAAGCGCTTCCGCCAGGTTTTGGTAAGCTACTTCATAGGCCTTCTGATCATCAGCCATGCGGATTTTTATCTGCTCGTCAAACCAGCCCATCCTTCCACCTCCTTTGCCAAAATCATTATGTTGTGCTCACCAGCTGCTGGTAACGGCCGGACAGGGCCATTAAATCCTGGTGGGTCCCGCGCTCCACAATCCGCCCTTTTTCCAACACAAGGATCTCGTCGCAATCCCGGATGGTGGAAAGGCGATGGGCAATCATAAGGCAGGTGATGCCCCGGGCCCTGATGGCATCCACCACTTCCTGCTCTGTCTTTGCGTCCAAGGCTGAGGTGGCTTCATCCAAAATGACAATGGTGGGATCTTGGGCCAATACCCGGGCAATTTCCATGCGCTGGCGCTGGCCGCCGGAAAAGTCGCGGCCCCCTTCCATCATCTTGTATTGATAGCCACCCTCTCGACCCATGATATCCTCATGCAGCTGCGCGTCCCGGGCTGCCAAAATGACTTCAAAATCTTCAATGGAAGTATCCCACATGCGGATATTCCCGGCAATGGTATCCTCAAACAAGGTTACTTCCTGATCCACCACAGCCATTGACCCGGTAAGCACCTCCCGGCGTAAAGCATGCCGGGGCTTTCCGTCAAAAAGGATTTCCCCACTCCAAGGCTGGTGCAAGCCGGAAATCAACTTGGCAATGGTGGATTTGCCACAGCCAGAAGCCCCCACAATGGCCACCCACTGGCCGGGTAAAACCTGTAAGTTGAAATCCTCTATCACTGGCGGGGCCAGCTGGGCATAACCAAAGGTCACCTGCCGCAGCTCAATGGCCCCACCCAGCTTTTGCAATGGTTCCTGGGGGAAAGAGGCCTTGTCCCCTGGTATTTCAGCAGGATAAGCCAGCACATCCTCCAGCCGTTCCATGGACACCTTCATTTCCTGCACCTCCTGCCAAGTGAAAAGCATTTGGTTCGCTGGGGTAAGAAAAGAGGTCAAAAAACCCTGGAAAGCCAACAACATCCCAATGGTCAAAGACCCGCTTATAATCAGCCAGACCCCGGTCAATAAAATAGCACTGGCAGTCAAGGTATGCAAAAGCATGGGCAGTACACCCAGAAACTGATTCAGTTTGGCAGCAGATACCCGGGATTGGTTCACCGCAGCCTGGTGCCCGGTCCAGCGCTCAATCCAGCCGTTTTCCGCTCCACTGGCTTTCATGGTTTCAATCATGTCCAGCCCGGATAGGGTGGCACTGGCAAGCAAACCGCTGTCCCGCATTTGGACCCGGGCAATGTTCATGCGCTTTTGGGAAATGAGCCGGATTACCACTAGATTCAGCAAGGCAGCGCCAAAGGCTATGGCTGTTAAAACCGTACTATATTGCAGCATGATTATCAAATACAGCGCCAACATGGCTATATTGAGAACCAGGGGCGCCAACCGTTGGATCAAGGTATAGGCAATGGTGGCATTGGCAGACTGGCGGTTGACAATATCCCCCACAGTGCGCTGCGTAAAAAAATCCAGGGGCAAGCGTAGGACATGCCACAAAAAGGATGTGTTGGCCACCAGAGAAAACTTTCCTTCCATTTTCAGTAAACCAACGCTGGAAATCCAGGCCAACGCTGCCTGCATCAAGGTAATGGCCAGCATTAGCCCAATGAAAGGTTGAAGCCAATCCGGGTTTTCGCCGCTCAACAAACGATCCATGAACACCCGGGCAAAGGAAGGCTGGATGATCCCCAACAAAGAGGTCAACAGCCCTGTGACCAGCAAAAACAAAAACACACCCCCAGTGCCCTGCAAGCGAGTGCGGGCAAACTGGTATACACTGCGCGGTTTCCCCTGGGGTGTAAACCCTGCTGTGGGTTCAAAGGTGAGGCAAACCCCGGTAAAGCTACGGTGAAAGGTGTCCAAGGCAACAGCCACAAACCCTTTGGCTGGATCATTGATCAAGGCGCGGTTTCTTTTAAACCCATTTAGCACCACAAAGTGGTTAAAATTCCAGTGAATGATACAAGGAAACTGTACCCCCTGGCGCAGCTGTTCTGGTTCCATCCGATAGGCATGCACCTCAAGGCCGTAGTTTTGGGCTGCCCGCATGATATTGCCTGCATTGGAGCCGTCCCGGGATACCCCGCAATCCCTCCGCACCTGGGCCAAAGGCACCCATTTGCCGTAATAGGCCAGCACCATGGCCAGGGCGGCTGCGCCGCATTCCAGGGCTTCCATTTGCATGATAACAGGGGTTTTGACATGGGAGGACATGGTGTGGTTCTTTCACCTCAATTCACAATAAAGTCCAGGGGGCGGATTTTGGCTGTGGTAATGGATACATCATATAGGGCAACGGATTCCAGGCTTTCCTCTGGACCAAGAACCACCCGCACGTTCCACTCCCCTACCCCCAAGGAGGCCCGGATGTAGTCCCCTTGCACCCCCTTTAGTGCTTCCTCAGGGGACAAGGGCAGGCTGTCCACCTGTTGCACCCGGGCAGGGGTTTTGTTGACAATGGCTGTCATGCCTACCCGGATTGCCTTTGCCTCTTCAGGAGGGAAAAAACAGACCACCTTGTCATTTTGCAAAATCCCGGTGGATTTGACCACAGTGGGCAGCTCTCCCTGGGCTGCCCACAAAAGTAGGGACAGCACCAGAATCAAAAGGGCCCCTAAAGCAATCCAAATGCCCGGAGGGGTCACCTGGATGTATTTGTCCAGACATTCTGGTGCATTCAATTTGTCCAAGGCAGATTTGCGAAACAATCCATTCTCCATATTGCCTTACCCAGCTCCTTGCTTTTTTGTACCTTGCTTTAGGCCAACAGTTTCACCAATTCCGCCCGACGGCTAATGGTCAGCTTTTGGAAAATATGTTTAAGCCCTGCTTTCACTGTATCCACGGAAATAAAAAGCTCCCCTGCAATCTCCCGATTGGTTTTCCCCTGGGCCACCAAGAGGGCAATTTGGTATTCCCGATCCGTAAGGCCCAGCTTGTTCCCCCCCATGGCCTTTTGCAACAGCCCCAAAACGTCAGCCCTATCCCGTTGGAGAAAAACCACCTCTTGCAGCGTGCAAGGCAACCCCTCTTCCTGCAAGATTTCCTCCACCAAGCCCTCCAAACGGGGGGCCATTTCAGCCAAAAACAGCAATAGATTGTCGTATAAGACCAATTCCACTGCCTTGGCGGCAAAGGCCTTGGCCTGCAAACGATCCTGTAAGGCCAAATGGCAAAGACTGCCCAACAGCTGATATTGGATGGCCAGCAAAGGAGTCCGGGATTTTTCACTTGCCTTTATGCCCAGCTCAATGACCCCCAAAGCCCGGGCGAACTGTCCGCTTTCCACCAAATACCGGGCGTGGACCAAAACCACCGCAGCCTGTTGGTAGGCGCTAAAATGCTCACTACCAGCAGGCAGGGAAAAACCCTTGGGCGCTTCGCCATATAAGCCGAATAAATTGGCCGCCTGCTTTTGCCAGCCAGCCATTTGCTCCACAGCCCCCACGGCAATGTATAACTGGTTGCGAATCAAATCAAACAACACCTGGCCAAGGGCAGGGTTAGCCGGTGAACCTGCCATACCCTGTTCCAAGCTTTCCAAAGCTTGGCCCCAAAGGGTCAAATTAGATGTTTGGATGGCAATGTGGGCCAATAATTTCAATGCGGTGAGCAGCAGTGTATCCTGGCGGGTGCTTTCTGCCATATAAATGGCCTTATGACACAATACCTCAGCCATGGCCATGTCCCCGCGGTAATAGGCCAACTCAGCGCGATATAAGGTGTCAGTGCCAATCCCGCCACCAGTCAAATCCCCATAGAGTTCCACTGCTTGTTCCAAGTGTTCGGCAATTTCATCCGCTTGGCCCCAAGCAGTCCAAAACAACCTGGCCATGCTGTCCACCCCCAGGGCAAAGGGCTCCCAGGCATCCAGCACCCGGGACCGCCCGGGAAGCAGCCTGCGGGCTTGTTCCAATTTGGCACACAGGATGGGCAAATCCCCCCTATGCCCCAGGGCATCCACAAGCAACCACTCGCCCTGCAAAGCCTTTTGCTCCTGATCCGGAGCTTGGGCAATGATCCCCTGGAGTTCATCCATTAGTTGGTGATAATCAGAAAGCAAGCCACAGGTATGCAAATGATAAGCAATGCGCAACAGAGCAAGGGGATGCCTTTGCTTCACTGTTAAGGGACAATGCTGGACAATTTCCTGGGCCAGCAAATCATATGGCGTGCCGTCCACCCGCACCATTTGCATATGCCGCAGCGCTAAGGCAAGGATACGTTCATAAACTTGTCCCTGGAAATACAGTGTTAAAGCGTCGAACGGGCTGTTCTGCCCAGCACACCAATCCCCAGCCCGCAACAAGATGTGCCGGCGTTGCTCCTCATCCAGGCAAGCCAGTTCCTCCTGGAGCAAAACCCGCAAATAAGCATGCAAACAATAGCTGCGTTTGGATTTTTCCTGCTGGATAAAGGGGTTGCTTTCTAGCAACCGGGACACATGGTCCGGCAATTTGCTCACTTGCAGCATATGGCAAGCCAGCTGCGGGGTAAAGGAGGAGAAAGAAGAAAGGCACAGCAAACAATATTGTTCTGGCCAAGAAAGCTTATCATAAATAAGCCGGCGCATCAGGTTCACAGTATCAGAGGAAGAAGCAAATGCTTTGGTCTCAATAAAAGCCAGCAGTTGCAAATACACAGCAATGATCCAGCCCCCTGTCAGTTCCTGCACCTGTTCAGCCTGCTGCAATTTAATCTGCACCCCGCACAGGGCATAATAGGCATGAATATCTTGGGCGTCCATGAGCAGGGTTTCAGCACCAATGCGCAAAAGTCCTGGCAAATCATCCGCCCCTCCCAAGGGCAGCTGGGTAATACAAATCAGGTGCAATTGTGCTCCACCATGCTCCAGCAAAGCCCGGAGAACCCCAGGGGGCAAATCCCGCTGCAAATATTGAAAATCATCCAACACAAAATAACAGGGCCTATCACAGCCCAAGGACCGGAGGGACTGGCCAATGAGTCCCACATTGGTATGGACTGGAAAACCCAAGGACAAAAGGCCCTGGCCACAAGTAGGATCAATTTGCCCCAAAGCATGGCCTAAGCGTTTCCAGGCTGCCCCGGGCTCCTCGTCCTGGGCCACAAACCAATAAATTTCCGGATCATCCTCTAGCTGGTGCTCTAAAAAATCCCTCACCGCAGTGGTCTTACCAAATCCAGAAGGCGCACAGACCAAACAAGAACGGGACTTTTTGATGGCTTGCAGTTTCTCCAAAACCCGTTTTGTGTAATACCGTTTGCTTGTAAACAATCCCTTGTCCCCTGGCACAATCCATCCCCCTGCCTTGCAAAGTTCCCCTAAAGAACCGAAAAGTCGTTTCATTTGATTTGAGGCCCCTGGCAGCCGTTTCATGGCAAATCATAAAAATTTTTCATTTTAGTATATCATGAATTTCCCTGTTTCGTCTTGTCCAATGGTCCAAATCCCCTGCATTTTATCCCTTTTCCTCTTCTTAAAAGTTACCCCTGGATACCAGTACCATAGGTGAATACTCCCAAAAAAATCCTGCGCCCAGCCTTGCCTATAAGGCCTGGTAAAACCTTGTTTCCCTCAGATAATACTTCTTGCCCTGCTGTTTTCCAGGGCAAACAACATATTTTCCTTGCCCCTTGGGTCAAGGCATTTTATAATGGAAAGTAAATTTTTAGCAAAGTTTTGGTTCTTCATGTTTTGGTTTATAAAAGAAAAGGGAGGAGAATGTTCAGGTGCTGCGCCTATTGATTTGTGATATCCAGCAGATTGCTCCCCTTCAAGAGGAACTGCAAAAACGCTTGCCCCCCTTTCGTTTGGCTCAAATGAAACGGTACCGCCTGCCAGAAGATCAGCTGCGCTGCCTGGCCGGGGGACTATTGATAGGCCATGCCCTGGGTGAATCCTGCTGGGCAAAGCTTTCCTTTGGCTCCCAAGGCAAGCCTTTTTTTCCGGAAGGACCTTTTTTCAATCTCTCCCATTCCGGTGATTTCACGGCCTTGGCTGTTTGCCACGCCCCGGTGGGGATTGATATCCAAAAGCAAGGGCCAGCTGATTTTTTCGCCCTGGCCAACCGCTGCTTTCACCCCGCAGAACGTCAGCTCTTGGCTTCTGCCCCGGATACAGCCCAAATGTTTTATACCCTCTGGACCTTAAAGGAAAGCTACATGAAAGCAGATGGCCGGGGCTTTTCCCTGGATCCCTTATCCTTTGCCATCTCCTGGAATACCCCGGAGTTGGCCCAGGTGGCTGGCGCCCCGGATAGCCGGCTTTATCCCCTGGCTTGCCCTCCGGGGTATTCCGCTGCCCTGTGCACAACCGGAGAAGACCAGCCTCCGCCCTTCCAATGGATCCGCTTTTAGCCCTTGCTAGGCATCATTCCCTAAGACTTACTGCTTAGGAACAGGTATCCATATTAATAAAATAGCCTTACGCAAAAGAGCCCGGGTTAAATACCCGGGCTCTTTATCAAAATTAAACATCTATATTTGGGGGCTAGGCATGGTTTACAGATAAACATCTTCCCCTTGCAACAACATTTGCCCAACTGTCTCCCTTATTGCCTGTTTTTATCTAAATCTCTAATGATTTCCAAACTTAATCCCGTGATTTTCATAATATCTTCCACATCCATCTTAAGCTTCAAAGCATTTAAAGCAACTTCTTGCTTCCCTTTTTCCAAACCTTCCTCTAAACCTTCTTTCTTTCCCTCTTCCAAGCCTTCTTCCCTGGCACTCTCCATTTGGGTTTCATAATCCATCAAAGCCATTTGGCGACGTAAATAAGCGTGCCGTTTTTCTGCATCCATTTGGATGGCTTTCAACCCTTCCAAGGCGTCGTCTATGCCTGGATCCTTGCCCCTTAAGTTTTCCAACTCCTCCTGGTTTTGGGCATTGATAAACCTGCCCCACAACACCAAGGGATCTTCCTGTTCTTCCCCCTTGGTGATTCTTTTCTCCAGCCCTTCCTTTTCCCTAGCCATCTCCAACCCCTCCTTTTTTTCGGTGTTGCGACCCTGTCCTACCCAGGGCTCTTCCCTTGTAAGCTCATTGGGGGGCAATTTCTTTAACTCCAGCACATAAAACGCTAACATATCTGTATACAATAGCCCGCTTTTGTCTTCCCGCAAATGAAATGAACTATAAAACCCCGGGCTTTCTTTTTGGCTTAACAGATTAAAATCCAGGATGCTGATATGCACGCATCGCTTAAAATCAGCATATTTATCCCCTTCTTTGGCCTGATCCGTGAACTGCCGGCAATTGTAATATAGTGACCGGTTGCCCCAATGGGGAAAGGGAGAAATTTGCATTTCTATATTGATCTCTGTCTGGTTGTTAAGCACCAACCGCACGTCCAAGATGCTAAGCTTATCTTTTTCATACCGCTTATCCAAATGGGGATCAATGGCCTGGATTTCCTTCATCTCTTCCCTTGCTATCTTTAATACGGCGGACAAAAAGCTTTTCACTGCCTTTTCCCGCTTCATGATTTCTTTAAAGCTAAAATCTATTTTCGGGGAAATGAATACCTTTTGCTCTTCCATTGCCCACCTCTATTTTTTCCCTATTTATTACAGTATAAATCCCTGGTCTTTCTCTGGCAAGGTATTTTTGGCTAACAGAAAATAGCATGCCTGGCATAGTAATTAACAAGAAGAGGAAATGATGAGCTTTGAACATTGCCCTGAAAAGCAAGCAGGGCGAACTCCATGTTCGCCCTGCCAAAAGAATGGTGAAATATTTGAATTTTTCATTATTCCCTTAACCTTATACTTTCAGACTTTCTTTGGATATTGGCCCAAGTCCATCATGTATATCCCTACATTTGCTCCGCCAGGGCCAGGGCTAAGGGCAAAAGCTCTGTTTCTTTGTTCCGGGTTTGCAGCCAACACACTGTGGCATTTTTACAAAACAGATAGGAAAAGGTCCCATCCCCTTGGGGGGCAAAGGCAATATCCCCGGCACTTTGGGGGGGATCCAAGGGGGTCAGCAAAGCAGCACAGTCCTTTACCAATTGATCCAACTGCCCTTGGGCTTGCAAAGGGGTTTGGCAACAATAGTAAACAATCCGCAAATCTTCCCCCAGGATGTCTTCAAAAATGGTGGCATCAGTGGATAGCTCCTGGGTCTTCACCTTGAGCTGCAAATTTAAGGCACTGTAATCTGGTTTGCCAAACCCGGTGTTTTCCTGGTTCAATTCCTTTTCATCCATCTGTTGGGTCAAAGCCCCAATGGCAGGATGGAACAAATCCGGGTCCACGGCAGTTATCCGGCTTATCATCAGCTGGAGGGGACCCAAGGGCTTGTTTTGGAATTGATCCACTGCTGGTAAAGCATCCTTGGCGCAAAGCCGCTCTTTATAGGTTGGCGTTGGAAAAGGAGGTTTGGGATTAGGGTCCCCGGTTGTGTATACCAACCCTTCTGGGTGCAAAGACACCCGGGATTCCGGGGGAGCGGCCCAGGGATCCTCAGAGCCGTCCAATACCAAACAAGCGTCAAACACACTGGTTACCTCTCCACAAAGGGCATGGTAGGTAAAGCCTTTGCCAAAGGGCACTTTCCAATCCGTATACCCGATGGCTTGGATGGCATTGCAAGAAAATACAGGCAATGTGGTGCTGGCGATATAGGCCAGCTTCATATCAATCCCTAAAATGGAGAGGAAAAAGGCCACAATACAAGCGCAATCATTGCAATTCACCGTCATGCCCCCGGGCTTTTTGTTTTTAATATCTTCCATCAAACGCTTGGCATAAAGGCGGGGTTGGGGATTCTTTTGGGTGTAGTAACAGGCCCCTTGCACAATATCATACTTCATTCCTGATTCATTCACCAGGCGCACAACACTTTTCTTGATCTCTTCATCTGTCAAGGGCAGTTGCACTGTATTGGAAAATTCTTGGCAAACAAAGTCCATGGTTTCCGCCCAAGGGGCAAAGATTTGGTTGGGGTCAGCCACCTGCCAAAGGCCTAAGGGCTTATGGGGAATGATATACACCATATGTTCAGTGGCAATGGTTTCCTCATGCTTTGTACTGTCATCATCCGTACAAGTAAAGGTCCATTGCCAGATGAATTTGTACTTGCCAATGAGCACTTTATTGATGGTATTATGGGGCAAGGAAACAAAAGCATACTCCCCTTGTAAATACCCGTTGATACAGGGAATGGTTTGTTGATCCACATTGCCCATGATGCTTATGTCTTTTTCCTTGGCCCTAACACCCACATCGCCAAAATATCTTTTTCCGTCTTTTAAGATGCACACCTTGATTTCTACCTTTAGATTCTCATCCACCTCATCGGCAATATAGGCAATGGGAGAAGAAGAATGGGCCACAGCATCGTATTCAGGAATGGATATTTTGGTATCCGCATTATAACGAAGATTCAGGGCAGTATTGGCCGTCTCGGCCACTGCGTGATTAAAACGAATGGCTTTTATGTCAATGTCCCACTTGGCCATAGCAACTTCCTTTCCTAAAACAATTCCATATCCTAAAAAGGCTACTCTTTCCTGATAACATCCCAGCCCTTTAACCCAGTGACCGGATCTTTCACCACCAAAGAAATATCCACTTCACAAATATTGGTTAAATCAATTTCCTGCACACTTCTGGCATTCACATAAGAATTGAACAAAACCCCTTCTTGCATTTCCGAAGCATACATCAGATAAATTTTAGGGGTTAACTGCAAATTGGCGCAATCCCCTTCCTGCACCCCTTCTCCGTCCTGCCCCCGGTAGACCAACAGGGGTTTGTTGTTTTTACAGATGCAAATATCCACCTTTTTCTTGGCATTGTTGTTACAGGAAATGGTACCATCCACATTCTTATCTTCCCGCAGGGTCAGGCGCTGGTAGTTGTTTTCAATGTCAAAATCCCATTTGGAATTCAAAGCGCAATCATAGCTGATGTACCGGGTATTGGGAGAATAGGGGGTATTGTGTTCTGTAACAGACACTTGCATTTGCAAAGGGTAAATAAAGGTATTGGAAGAATAGCTGCCTTGGGAAGGTACCCCATTCTTTAAGCCACCCAGGGGAATAACCTGCCAAGCTGTGGGAAAAATCCTGGTAAACATGCCGTTGATTTCAGGGTCTTGTTGAAACACCACGATGGTATAATCCTCCGGGGTTTGGTTAAACACATTGATGGTTATATCATTATTCATAAAAAGCCCTCCTTCTCAGACCATGTAGTAGCAATGCTGCCTTATGGCCCATTGCACTCCATACATATGCCGAAAGTCTTCTTGATATACTCAGAAATTTATATCAATTGCCCAATAGAACAAGCACCCAGCTCTTTCTATGTATTTATACAAAAAAAGCCTATGCCCCGGCCAGGAGGAAGCCTGTTGGCCAGGGCATAGACTTAAAAAGCTTTGTTTTGCCTACGTACTGCTATTTTCTTGTTGGGCCACATACTGAGAAAAGGCCTCTTGGGGCATGGGGCGACCATAGTAATAGCCCTGGGCCACATCGCCCCCCACTGAGCGGATCAAAGCCACCTGTTCCGCGGTTTCAATGCCCTCGCACACCACTTCCATGCCCAGGGCATGGCTCATGGCAATCAAATATTGGAGGATTTTACGCCTCTTAGCTGATACCTCCGCCCCTGCAAGGAGAGAACGATCCATTTTGATTACATCCACCTCCACATCCTGCAAAAAATGCAGGGACGTATAGCCTGAACCAAAATCATCAATGGAAATCCGAAAGCCCAGCTGGCGCACAGCCCGGATATTTTCCTCCACCCGCTCCATGTTTTCCAAGAGCACACTTTCCGTAATTTCCAGTTCAATGAACGCCGGAGGAATGTTATAACGGGCCACCATGGTTTGCAAACGCTCCAGATAAAGAGGATCATAACTGTGCAGCCGGGATTGGTTCACAGAGATAGGCAGTAGGCTTTGCCCTGCATCCAATCTCTGGCGGAGAAAGCGGCAAACGGATTCCAGGACAAAAAAATCCAAACGCTGGATAAACCCGTTTTTTTCAAACAAAGGGATGAATTTTCCTGGGGGCATAAAGCCAAACACCTGGCTGTTCCAACGCACCAAGGCCTCAGCCCCGCAAACCTTTTCTTGTTTTAGCTCAATTTTAGGTTGCAAATACACCAAAAACTCATTGTTTTGCAAGCTTGCTTCCATATGGGATTCCATGGTGGAATCATCCGTCATGGCTTGAAGCAAAGTTTCGCTGTACAAATAGCTTCTTTCCAGGCGGTTCTCCTTATAATACCGTTGGGCCAAATGGGCTTTGTTCAGCATATCCTCCAAAGGTTCTGCATTGTCCGCAATGCGGTATATTCCCAGGGAAAAATGCAGCACATAGGTCAGCCCGATCCGGCTGCCCACATGGCTCATCAGGCCGTAAAGCTCACAAATGGGATCCAGCTCCCCTGTATCCTGGGCCAGGACCACGAATTCATCGCTATACATCCGGGCCACCAACTGGTCCTTTTCCGGAGGATAGAACTCTGATACCAGCTGGTACAAGGCTTTGAGCAGCTGGTCCCCCATGGCATAGCCAAAACTGTTGTTAAAATGTTTAAAGCGGTCAATGTCAAAGCGCAGGATGAAATAAGGGGTGTTTTTGTTTTTCTGGAGCAATATAGGGGCTTGTTGCTGAAAGTAATGTAAATTCTTCCCTCCCGTGATTTCATCCCCATAGGCCACTTGCTCCAAACGCAATTGGGCATGGCGACGGTTGAGGTTCAAATAGGTTAAGAAAAGCAGCAAAATCACCACAGCCCCGCTGGTTAAAGCCAAGATTTTAATGAGCAAAGGCATGCTGGCCCCCCAAAGTTTGCGCTCCTCAATGATGCATATCACATTCCAATCTGTATAGCTGGGCACAGACATATACCCTACAATCTGTTTGTCCTTTGCCTTCTTTAAGTGCACAATGTTTTGGCGACCAGAGACAAAATCCTCTTGCATGGTGGCCACCAAGGCCTTGCTTTCTTCAGGGGGCATGAAACTGCGGATTTTATCAAATAAATTGGTTAGATGCTGATCACTGGCAGGATTCACAGAATGCAGGATCACCTCCCCAGCATTGTTCACAATATGGCAATACCCCAGGCCCCGGTAAAAATCCTTTGTCAGGGTACGTTCCAAATGGGCCACCTGCTGGCTTCCCACAATTACCCCGATGATCCGGCCCTCCTGGTACACAGGGGCATAAAACACCACAATAGGCTGGCCGGTTTCTTTGGAGAGAAAAGGCGGGGAAATAAAGGATTTTCCGGCCAAAGCTTCATCTACTGAAGGAACATCCTGGGCATCATAGGTTTTTTGCTGAAACGCATACAGGGTTTTGTCCCTATCAATGATACCCAGGCCGTCAAACATCCCGGTATTGTATAAAAGATACATATCTTCAGCAAAAGCCCTAAATCCCGCTGTATCCTCCGGCCCCTGAATCAATTGCCCTGCCTCCTCGGCCAGCACTTGGGCAGCATGCATTTTATTGGTCACCAGGGTGGATACTTCACTACAATTCATGGCAATCTGCTCTTTGATATTGGCTATGGCTTCTGCATAGATATTCTTCACAATGCTTTCAGCAATGGCAAGCCCCAAAAGGATGATGGCCAAACAGGGCAAGATATAGCTGGCCACCAGCATTTTTTTCTTTTCCCCCAGCATATGACACCTCTGCAATAAAAATCAACCCCCAGGGTTGTTCCATCTTTCTTTTTACTTTGTCATCATTATACCTTGAGAAAAGAATCCCTGCAGCAACAAAATATCCCGGGGCTTTAAGAAAAATGCAGAAGCCTTACTTCCTGTGGCATTGACTTGAAAAGACCTGGCCAATAGATTGATTTTTGCTGGCAATTCACATGAAAACCAGGTCAGCAATGCCATGGTCCCTTTTGCTGAAGAAAACAATTTATGTTTTAAACCCTTGGAAAAAAGGAAGGAGCTCCCCCTGGTATCCGGAATTCGCCGCCCTGGGCTGCCCTGTTGCAGATATTAAGGTAGGGATTGTTCCGAAGCTTTTAGCCAATATTTTCCCTTTGAGCAGAAAACAGTATGCCAGCCAAAAAAAGGAACTACAGGGCTGGGCCTGGCCAAACATATGCCAAAGACATGGAGAGATACATGGAGGTGAATAGTGAATTGGAGGTGACAGCACCTTTGCGATGATTGAGAGCCCTAAAAACAGGCTAAAACCTGGATTCCCCTCATTGCCCTGTTACTAATATTCGAATATTGGCAACACCTAAGAAGCAGATAGAATACCCATGTGGGCAAACCCATGTTAGGGGGAAATCCACTGGGCTTTGGTAGAGCTTTTTATCTGGGACTAGGCCTAACCTCCTTGGGAAAGTCTCATTTCCAAAAGTATGCCCCAAGGGGCGAACTGCCTTGTAATCCCTGGGGCTTTGGAGGCAATCCTTGTCTGATAGTAAACCTTATTCCCATACTATCATGGCAATGCCTGGGGTTATTTTTTATTCCTTTGATTTTGAAATCTCCAAAAGATTGAGTGCCACAGCCAGCACAAACCATTTGGGCGCCGGGTCATTGGGATTGTGCGGTTCCTTGATCAACCCTGCTTTTAAAGCTTGATCCATGATCTCCTGTTTCCAGGGTTCCACCTGGGGCTCTGGGCTCATAAAAAATTCCTCCTTCATCCAATTCATATCCACCTTGCCCCCAATGCCTGGCACAGTACCAGCGTCACTGTGCTGCCAACAAACCCATTGGGGCCAGGGGGTTTGTCCCGGCTCCTTTACGCCGTAATGGGCCACCCACAAAGGCCAGTCCACCAGGCTATCCCCTAACACCCTATTGGCAAAACTCACATAAGTGTACACCAAAGGGGTTTTTCCAGTCAGCTCCTGTACCCGCTCCAACCAAGTCCGGGTATAGGCCTTTACTTGGTTGGGAGCAACCTCATCCGTGGTTTCAATATCAACCACCAACCAATCTGCTGCCAAATCCCGGGTGTGCTGGACAAAATGCTCTGCCTCTGCCAAGGCCTTGCCTTGGCCAGGACGCAAAAAATGATACACCCCCACCTTAAGCCCCTGGGCCTGGGCTCCGCTGACATTGGCCTTCATATAGGGATCCGTATAGCCCGTTCCTTCCGTGGCTTTCACAAAGGCAAAGCCAATGCCCTGGGCTGCTACTTGCTGCCAGTGAATCTGGCCTTGCCAATTGGATACATCAATGCCTTTGATCATTTCTTTTCCCTCCTTTGCCAGTTTATCAATCAAAACCTATCTGTTCTTCCTGTTTGCTACAAACCATTCTACATTTCTTACCCCTCCATGATCACGATCCCCATGCCAACACCAAGTACAACAAAGCAAACAAAACTGTCAATCATATCCTATCCATATAAAGAGGAGTTACTGCTTTTGGAACGGCGGTCAGAGATTCATCGGCAAGACCGCCGTTCAATCAAGGCAGCTTTGTT
>CATZDY010000025.1 GCA_958417755.1 uncultured Peptococcaceae bacterium | reverse complement strand
TTTATAATTAAAATAATATCCAATAACTTAATAATTATAATCATTGCTCTGAATTATCATCCATTTTGTATCAGGGATGGTTTTATGTATGTAAAAAGGTTAAATACTATAGAAGCTGTAGAAGTTCTCTATACAGAGAATGATTTAAACACTGCTATTTATCCGCAAAAAAGCAGATTTAATCTTGCCGATAATCCTACTGTTTCTAAAGTAAATTTTGAATGGATATCTAGTATAAGTAATTCTAATCATTTCGAATAAGTTAGACAATGGTGTCAAGAATATTGAAAACCAGAAATTTCGGATTATGTATATGGTCTTTATAAAAATTGTTTCACTAATATAAAATTGCTATATCTAATTGATGATATGAGATAAATTTATGCATCTGGTGTATTTATTAGGGGTTAGAATGAAAAGGAAAATGGAATACTATTTTTAAATTATAATGATTTAGAAGACAAAAACTTATTGTCTAAATCAAAAGACTGCCTTCAATGCTCTAGCATCTAAAGGCAGTCTTTTTTATTTAACCCCTTTCATACAGTTTATGGCCACAGCCAACACAAACCACTTAGGAGCCAAATCATCAGGATTATGCTGTTCCATAATGAGTCCCATATTAAAAGCCTGCTGTATAATATCCAGCTTCCATTGTTCAGGCACGATTTTTTCCTCCCATTCCGCTTCCTTTATATATGGGAGCGGATAATTTGTACCAGGGCAAGCTGTTGCGTCCAGTTCCCGGTGTCCTTTCACTTGTACTTGGGGATATATACTTCTCAGCCAATTGATCAGTTCCAATATGGCATTTTTCTGGGCATCCGACATTGTATCAATTTGGAAATTGCCCTCTGCGCAAACCCCTATGCTATTAGAATTCCACCCCAAGCAATGCGCCCCTAACGCCCCAATGGGGCGGCCCCTATATACCCTTCCATCTTTGCACACAAAAAAATGATACCCAATGCCTGCCCATCCCTTTTCCTGGTGCCATCTATGAACATCCAAAGCTGTACAATTGGATACTGCTGCATGATGAAGAACAATATATCTTGTGTTGTTTCTATCCCCAAAATATGTTTTCCATTTCCAATCTGTTTCTATCACATGCAAAAAATTCATTCCTCCAAACCCCAAAAGCCTTAAATTTTTGAAATAAAATCTATTGATTGCCATACCATTGCGTTGCGTGGTAATCAATACAAAGAAAAACCAGCTAAAAAAGTCAATATGAAAGGAGAAAAATAATGCAAGCAGGACCAAAACAAAAAAGGTACGGTAAAAAGAAAAAGGCCACCTCAATGCAAAAACTATCAGAACGCTAGAAAAGTTCCCCGCCACACACTGAAAAACGGATTGTATGGTATTACCGCTATAAAGCTTAAAAAGGCACTGGCGTCCCATGAGTTATAAAAATGATAGTTGGTTATTTTATTCGCCAGCCACAGGGCATTCTATGAGGTCATTTTTCCCGCTGTAAAACCTCAATAGCCTTTTTGACGCCTTCCGGCCAAGGTACACCAAAACGCCCCGTGTTTTCAATGATGCTTAGGAGCTCATTGGCCATATAGAAAAATATAGCCGCTTGCATTGTCACTTGTCCCAGCCCTAAAACAATGTCTATCATGTGGGCTATGGCCACAGCTCCAAAAATGCATACTTTTCTAGAAATCCCTTTCAAGCCCACAGAACTTGAAAGGGATTTTTCAAAATACGCCGCTACAATACCAGTTATATAATCAGCCATTACAAAAAAAACCAGTGCGCCCAAGAGTACTGACCAACCCCCAAAGAAAAAGGAGAGCAACCCACCGCCCATAGCTGCCCCCCATTTCACAATCACATCCCAATATTCCATTCTCATCCTCTCCCTATTCCATGGCAAGTTCTCCGAAACCAGATTCCTCCAATATTTCGCGAACTTGCTCTTTCAATAGCCGCGGCACCTGACTAAATACTTTCGTGCCTAACATGACTTTTTGCGCCCATAACATAGCTATCATTTCTATTCCCCCTAAGCATATACAATTTCAGATAATTCCAATACACAACCTTCAAGAATATCCAGCTGCTTCACTTTTTCTTCCAACTCATTAATCTTTAGCCGCATTTCCACTGGAGACATAACAGGTTCAATAGGCTCCGGCTCCTCCGGTTTTTCCTCTGGCGGCAGCTCCGGCTCTGCAGGGGGTTGCACTGGCTCTCCCAAATCCAACACAGCCCGTAGTTCCTTGTATTCCTCTTCGGATATTTCCACAGCTTTTACAATTTCATATCCTCCAGCCTCTTCCGGATATTTGTTTAGCCATGGGGCCCGCCATACTGTCTTTTGGTCCGAAGATTGAATGAACTGCCCATCCTCTGCAGCGCACCCTATTAGTATCTTGTTTTTCTCCTGCCACTTTAAAAACACGTAATTCACATCAATCACTGCGCCATTCACAATAACCTTATAATAATTCACACTGTACACCCCCTATATGGAAAAGCGGGAGCAAATACCCGCATTGCCGTTTGCAGTAATATCATTCGCACCCACATAGCCCCCATAACTCACAGAGCAAAAATTAGTGGCAGCCATAACCGAAGCCCCACGAAGCCAGAAGTATTCCGCCGGAATCCAGGCCCCTTTATGCCGGTAATAACCCCTTGATTGGTTCGCAGAATTAATCCAGAGATCTCCCTCTTTGATGGTGTTGTCTGTTGTAGTGGGGTCTGTACCCGACGTAATTGTCCGGTATCCATCCGGCAGAGTAAATCCTTTAAATTTGATTCTAGTCTGGTCATTGGTAAAGAAGGTCACCCAATCGCCTTCATACGGCCACGGCTCCGTAATTGTGCTTTGCATCTCTGCATATGCCGGCACCCAGATATAGTCATTTGACATACCAATTTCACTATTCATACCGTCCACATACTTGTTGTAATTGATTCGGCATTGCTGCATCATGAGCCGCCAGATATCCGGGAAACCCTTATACAGCCTGTTTTGCATCCATGCACGAAGCGGCATTTCACTCCAGCCTCCGGCATTTGAGTCTGTTGTGTTCATTTGCTTGGGACGTTCCAAAAGACCGGCACAGACAAAATCAACATTGGTGAATTGGATGCTGTTGGCAGTTAGTTTGTATTTATTGAACCCACCGACCTCAAAGGTGTAAACCTCCCTAGGCCAACTCACCAGTTTTCTGCAATCCACATCCCCTAAATCACCATTCCAAATCCGGCAAGAGTGAATAGTCCCCTTTGCATAGTCCCCGATATTCCCGGCATCCGTTTTTGTTGCGCCTAATATCAGACTGGCATTGGTTTGGGTATTGGTGGTTTTGGTTAGCTCTTGCACAACAATATTATCATCATAGGCCTTTGAGCTGTAGACCTTGACATTTTTGCTGCCTTCCTCGTGTCTTATCACCATGATTTCACGGTATGTTGTTGCCCCGCTGTTTAGGCTCATTGTGCCCCATTGCACAGATGGACCGTTGACATACCTAACTTTAAAGCCCATAAAACCATCTTCCTCAAAGCAGCAAAGCATAGTTTGGTCAGGCGTTGCTTCGTCAAACTGCATATCCGCTACAATAGTCCAAGCTGCATCATTTTTCAAAAGCTGAATGCCTGTATCCCTGTAGGTGGAACCATCAAGCACAAGATTATTCGCCACATCCCTAAAGGTGATATTCGTATATTCCGGTGCATAGCCAAATTGAATATTGACCCTATCTTTTAGAGAAAAATACTCACTTGCCTTTTTGCTTTTGACCACAGCACAAATTTCAGCCGGTGTCATTGCGCTGATATCAGTGCCAGCCCTGGGGAGTTCTCCCCTTTGCCATACGGCCCACACATCCGTATCGCCTTTGATGAAACCAGTACTCTTATCCCAGCCATTGAACAAATAATAAACAAATTGGGCTTCTTCGTCCGTTCTTTCCGGCGTTTGCCCTGTATAGACTGCCTCACTGCCGTACCCCACTGTTTGCGTATCCATGACAATACCTACCTGGGAATACCAGCGAACCGTGTACATGCGGACAGATTCGGCATATTTCGCTGTAATGGTCCGCGGGGCTATGATGGTGGTCAAATCCGCATCCCAGCCGTCATAAGTATACACAGTGGATATAGTGCTAGCTCTTGTGGGCGCTTCTATGATACCTGTAGCCACAGGGTCCGCTACATCGCTGCCACGGTCCACATATGTTTGCCAAAGCAGCGTATTATCCCAGTTCACAAAGGTAACAAGGTACTGCTGAATCAGCGTTTCATAGGTGATAGCTAAATCCGTCCAAGCATCTTGATAGGTCGCTAACTTTGCTTGCCGCATAATTGGCACAAAGACCTTGCCAGCCAGGACTGATATTTCCAAATTGTATCCATTTTCATCCAACCCGGTCAGAGCAACCAATCTGTCAAGCATATCCGTATTTTGAAGCATCCAGTCAATCCCTAACAATCTGATACGCGTTAGGCCCGTAGCATTTTTTACCAGCCCCAGGGTATCAATGGTTGCGCATTCTTCTATCCGCAAAGTCCGCAAATTATTGTAGGACGCAAACGTTAACTCCTGCAGCTCTCTCAAGGCCATAGCAAAAAGGCTGTTCACTGCCGGGAGATGGGCAGTTTGGATTTTCCCGCCAGGGGCAAAGGATACCCCAGTGATACCAGAACCCACAGCTTCCAGAGAAATCAGCGCAACACACCCCGTTAAATCCAGGGTTTGATTTAAATTCGGACAATTTCGAATGTCCAGGGTTTCCAAAAGAATATTATTCCCCAGGCCAATGGTGGTTGCGTTGGTGTTGCTGTATCCCCTGGTGCCGTCCCCCAGCTTCAGATGCCGCAACTTGATAGCGCTGGAAATGTTGAAATACCCCACATAAAGCGGGGCCAAGTCCCCCACATCCGAAATGTTCGAAGCACCATACAAGTAGATTTCCGTATCATTCAACGTATCAACCGGACAAGTAAGAGTATAAGCTGTCCCGCGTTTCGCCCTCTGCCTCACAACCCCGGAACCTGATTTAATCACAACATACATATCAGCATAGGGCGTCACAGTGATGTTGCTGTTTGGTGCAACCCCGCCCCAATTGTTTGGCGTGTAAGCCCTAAAGGTTATGGCGTCAGAAGTGGCCGCTGTGCCCATGTATTTACTGGCAATATATTTTTCCTGGTAAGTCTCAAATTGCCGGCGTTGGTCTGCCTTCGTGCCGTACATCATTTCCAGATAGGCATGGGTTCCACTGTTGGTATAGGGCCGGATATATTTCTTCCACATGTCTTCAATGACCAGCGCCTCGGGCCGGGGCCTTTGGTGTTCGGTATACTTGGCCAGGATTCGCTTGGCATCCCAAGCCCCTTTGCTTTCTAAATCTAAAAAGAGAGTACGTAAATCATCATACATGAGGTCCCGGATATTGCACCAAATGACACTGCCAGAGGCATTGAATACATCCTTGGCACCAATGGTATCCGTATCCTCCATGCCATAGGAGAGCGTCAAGCCCCCCTCATTGTCATTGCCGTCCGCTGTGTCATTGTCATAGTCCTTGGTAAAATCCCAATGAATGCCGTCATCCGTGGATACAAAAACGTTTTTAGCCCGGTTGTCCACCATGGCATGGCGTTCGGTGAATAGGTAGTGATACAGAGCAGAGTCCTTAATAAAATAGTCCTCAAACTCTGCTACGAATTTCGCCCCGCGGTATTCCGCCGTATCATTGGTATAAGTAACCCCATTGTAAGATTTTGCTATGGGCAAAGCGTCCCCTGTGGCTGCTGTCCGGTCCGTAGATACTACCCACGAAAGAACGCGCTGCCAGGCTGCTTTCATCTCATCCGTTGGCTCTTCCGGATACCTGAATTCAAAGTTACCGTCCCCGTCCCATGTTTCTTGGCTTAAATCGTCGCTTTTCCAAAGAGTGTTGTTGCTGGTATTGTTCAAAAGCTCCACGCAACATTGATTATCATTACCCCCTTGGCCAAAGACCTCCAGATTCTTCTTGGAGTTGTTCATATCCCCGCAGCCATACAAAATTGTGGTATCCGGCGGCACGGATATAGCCCCCACTTGCACAGTTACATTGCTGGTATTGTGATAAAAGACAACGCAAGGGTGCCCTTCCACGGTATCCCTGACTTTCGGGTTTGCCGCCCTGGCCGGGTTAAGATAGGGCTGGTAATTGTTGTACTCATCTGCCAGCACCACATTGTTGGCATTCTCAGAGCTTGCCACATTCAACTTGATGTTGAAATAGTTCACCCCAATGCTGTTGTCCGTCATGGTATATACATTTGCTTGGGTGCCGTCTTCAAAGCTAAAACCTTCCTTAAAGCTCAAGTCAAGGTTTAGCGCCGCCTCCCCGTATTGCACAGATGATGTGCCTTGGGCTTTCATCTCCACATTGTTAGCCGTGAAACAATGGGTTGTGCCCCCGGTCTTAAAGGTGTGGGTAACCTTACAAGGCACTTTATCCGATTTGGCCGTGGTCATCCTGTCCGCTTCTACCAGGATAATCCGCAAATCAGGGCTCACTTCCGCAAGTTTGGCCATATCAATATTGCCGTTTGCGTCGTAAATATTGTTTCGCGTATACCGTTCTAAATTTTCCTCTGCACTGGGTGCGTCGGCTATCCAATTCCCATGTATTTCTAGCTGTGTCAAATCATTTTCATAGGCCTTGATGCGGTATATATGGACATCGCAGTCATTGGAGCCAATGGTCAGCGGTTCAGATGTGCTCTGGGTAAAATTGTCGTTAGCCGCATAAATCTCAACCTTAGAAGGCACGCCCTCCAGCCAAACCATCATCACCCGGTCCTTGCTGTCCGGTTCAATGTTCACATCCATTTCAATCATACTGTCTTCACAATACGGCACTTCCATGGTGGTCTGCTCGGACTTCACAAGGGCCTTTTGAGCCTGTATTGTCAAACCAATGCCGTCTGCCATACAAGAAGCAGCTTTGGCGTCATAATCCCGGCAATTGGTTGCTTTGAATACGAATTTCAATTCCTTGCCGTTTCGCATGGCATCATCAGTGAAAAGGCTGCTGTCAGTTTTTACCCATGTCCCGCATTTTACACAAAAATACGTGTTGCCCTCTGCATCAAGCTGAAAGCCGCCGTTGTGCCAGTCGAAGTTATCAGAAAATACCAAAGGATGATTCACTCCACTGGCATCCAAATAACCAAACTCTTCCCGGTCAGTATCATTGTTCGTATGCCCCGCAGGGTTTAAGTCAAACACGAGACCAGTGGTAACAGGCTCAATATCAATGCCAATACCCTCCACCTCTAAGGATATTGTTTTCACCACAGAGCCGCAGGTAATGGTAAGGGTTTTGGTCCCCATGGTTTCCGGCTTATAGGCCCAAATTTGCCTTGTCCTGTCCACAGTTAATGTTGAAACAACGTTTCCATCAATCGCCAAAGTGATTGCTGAGGTAAGATTGAGCGGGCTATACACAATATAGGGGATAGAAACCGTGCTGTATTGCTTCGCCTTGCCCGTAAAACTGCAAGCAATGATAGGCGTGGTATTCCCTGCCGCAGCCCATATCACATCATATTCCAAGATGTTACTGGTTACTGTTACCCCGGATACCGTGGCAGTGGCGTAAACCTTCAGCCTGTGCGCCCCGTGGCTTTGGGCCGGGATTGACTGCAACTGTTGGCGGTTTGAAGCCGTAACCGTGGCTGTGGCCACTTCCCGCCCGTCCACCAGAAAGTGAATGGTTTTTTCCAGATTGTTCCCTACGGGCGTATAGCGGAACAAAAGCGCGCCAGTATTGATTGCCGCATCGTCGAAAGTTGCGCTGATAGAAATGGCGACGGCATTTACTGTCCAAGTTTTAGTGCCATAGTTGCCATCTTCGTCCGTTACTTTGATTTTGACCTTATTGATGCCCTGTACCAGGTACGTACCAACATCAAGGGTGCGGTTGCCTTGTTCAATATTTTGGGTCAAGATATTCACATTGTTGATGAAAAGCTCCAAAGTTCCAGCACTATTGGTTACATCCCCGTTGCTGTCATAATCATGATAGCTATAAGAAAGCACAGCAGGTTGCCCGAAGGCTACGGGAATGGTAGTGCTTCCAGTGAGATTCTCCAACTTTACCACCGTACTGGCCGAAGCTCCGCCGCCACCCCCGATGAAACAGGGGTCCACAATGTCCTCGCCTTCTTTTTGGATATGCAAATACCCGGTTTCCTGGTCATAACTCATGGCGTCAAAGATAACCCTTTCAACCAGGCATGGCTCTATCACATCTTTTCCTTCCATGGTGATATGCAAATAGCCTGTATCCGCATTGTAGCTCATTCCGTCAAAGGTAAGTCCCCCGATAAAGCAAGGGTCCACCACATCCGTACCTTCCATGGTAATATGCAAATACCCGGTTTCCTGGTTATAGCTTACCGCATCAAAGGCAAGGCCGTCATTACTAATATCAATAAAACAAGGCGGGATAACATCCTTGCCTTCTTTTGTAACATGCAAGTACCCTGTTTCTGCATTAAAACTCACTGCATCAAAAGCCACAGTATCAATAAGACAAGGGTCTGCCACATCTGTACCGCCTTTGGTAATGTGCAGCTCATTGGTCTGTTTGTTATAAGTAATAGCATCAAAGGCCACTGTGTCAATAAGGCAAGGGTCTGCTACATCTGTGCCGCCCTTGGTAATGTGCAGTTCTCCTGTCTCCTGGTTATAGGTGATGGAGTCAAAAGCCACCGTATCAATGCGGCAAGGGTCCACCACATCCTTGCCATCTTTGGTAATGCGCAAATAGCCAGTCTCTTGGTTGTAGATAACAGCGTCAAATACCACGCCGCTATTCACAACCTCATCCAATAGAGCTTCTACCCGGTCCACTAGGGCAGTAGCATTTGAGGCTTGGGCTGCCGCTTGGTTGGCCTTTGTGGTGGCTATATTCGCCTGGGTGGTGGCTTCTTCTAGCAATAACCCCATGCTTTCTTCAGCTTCCTGGGTTTTATTGTCTATCGCTTCCTGCGCTTCATTTAACATTTGGTCAATTGCCAGTACAGTATCCACAGGGTCTATTGTTCCATCTGTGTCAATGCTAGGACGCACACTAAACAAAAAAGGCTGTAAAGTTCTTCGCTTTACAGTCCCGTCATATAAAGATATCTCCGCTGTCACTGTGCCCCGAACATTAAAAGCCACATTGGGAATAGGTGCAACAATCATAGTTTTATCCACAGTACAAAGGCTTTCCCCCACAGCCACATCATCCTCCCGCAGGAAACGAATCCGGGCTGTGTATGCTGAGCAATCCATCACTGCCCCGTCACGCATAACTGTGGCAGATACAGTATATACATCATAGTCATTTGTCACCAAACAAGTCCCTGTGTCTATCCGGTCTTGTTTGGACCAGTCAAGTTCTACCGGTATGTTCAAAGTTAAATCAGCCATAACATCACTCCTTAAAACCGGTCGGCAATTGTCTTGACCGGTGTACCAATTTCCAATTCTTCGTATCTATCCAATAGTACATTGTAACTCGTTGAAACCACTTGCAAAGTTACATCCAAATCCATACCAGGCACATGCACCCCCATATAATCCCCTAGCCTGATATAGACCAAATCCCCTGGCACAGGTTCAGCACAAGCCGAACGCTGGTCAAATATATCCACTGTAATGCTTTGTTTGATTGTTCCTATACCGCTATTCTCTACCAAATATTCTGTTGCCGCATCACGCAATTTGCCTTCTAAATTGCTGCTGCTTATGTTTATTTCAGATGATAAGTCAATGGGAAAAATAATTTTTCTGGATAAAGGCAAGGCATTGGGCACAGGCATAACCTTTTCAGTCAAAATTACTTTTCTTGTGATGGTTTCGTCATTTATTTGTAAGGCATAGGGAAAAATATGCGTATAGACCCCTTCCATATTGATTTCATTCTCAAGGTCAATGATGTTCTTCCCATATTGCATGATATTGGCATTCGTTTCTCCGCGGTTGGCATTCAAATAGATATTATTGCCATCCCATTTCAATTCCCCTTTTGCAGCTTCTTGCAAAAGCTTCAGCGCTTCCTTTATGGACTCTCCCCGCAGATTCAAAGACACTGTTTTGGATATATCCGTAGCAAAAACATATCCAATGGGTTCCACAGCATTGGATACTATTGCGTCCCAAGCCTCAGCCACAGTTTTTTCCACAATATCAACGGGTACAACAGGCACATCCAAAAGCTCATAGCTTTTGTGTTTTGCAAAGAGTTTCACCGTATTGTTCAAAGATTCCGTGACCCTATATATGCGAAAAACTTGCCTTTCGGCAAGCCCGTCAATTTCCACCACAATATAGTTTTCTACTTTCAAATACAACAGCATTTCCCCGTCTTGGGGGTATTCCATTTCCAATTCAAACATGCCGTTTAGTTCTTCCTGTACTGTGCAGGATATGGCGCCCCCTGCCCCTCCTAAGCCAAATGTTGAAAAGTCAGTTGTTCCAGCAGGAAAAATATATGGTATCATTTACAACACCATCCAACGGGGTTCAATTTTCACGGTTGCGTCCAAACCTTGTAAAGTCATTATGTTTTCTCCCTGTCCCAAAATAGGGAATGTACCGCTAATACTGCTGGAATAATTTTGTAACCTGGCATCAATAGAAGCAAAGCAAACCTGTTTTTCAGAATCAAACAACATATAATCAGCATTGGCAGGGTAACGAATGTTTAGATTTGTGTCATTTGTAATAAGCATACAATGTATCTCTTCTTTAGGCACGCTGTTGGGAATAATTGATACAATAGGTTTTGCTGTGCTCTGGGTATGATTGGCAAGACTGCTGGAAGCATCCACAATAACCCCGGACGATATTTTCAAGGCAATGACTCCCCTTTCATACCGCAAGGGCTTGCAATTAAAAGCCAAGGTCATTTCTATATAGTAGTTTGTCATATCATTGACACTGATTTCCCCAGTCCATATGCCAAAGCGGTAATGGGCAGGGTCAACAGAATCAACAAGCTTTAGGTATTTTGTGGGGAATACGCTTTGCAATTCAGAGGTGATTTTGTTCAATTTTTCGTAGGCTTGGGGATGCTGCAAAGAAAAGGTATATTCAATCTCCATGTTTTTATACCGCCCGTTGTTTACGACGAAATCACCGTTTCGGCCTGGTATCGATACGAATTCCAAATCCTTCTCCGGCTGGTCAAACCAATTTGCTTCCTTGATTTTGAGCCCCCAGTCCATATAAGAATCCCTTTTTTTTATCACATCATCCGGGTCAATAATGGTTAGGCTCCTCCTCACCTGGCAAAAGCCTCCTTCCTGCCAATATAAAACTCCAGCTTGCGGGCAATGGTTTTGATATCATCTTCTGTATTGTTGTAAAATTTATCAATTTTCAGGGTCAGATTTATCCCCGCCCCGCCACCTTTTTCTTGGCTGGAAAGGGGAATCACCTTGACCCTGCTTCCTTGCTTGATGAGTCTCTCAGCCCCTGATTCCCCCACTATGGCACTGCCGCTTCCTAGAATCGTACCCCCTTTGGCCAATAGTGGTATGCTGCTTAGGCTTGGTATACTGCTTAGGCCCCCCTCGGCCAATTCAGACGCCATATTGTTGTAAGACCGGATAAAACGGTTGATTATGCGGATGCTTTTATTGATTGGCTTTTTGATAACATCCTCTAACGTAGACCATACAATATAGACCCCATCCTTCATGCTGCTGAAAATATTCACAACACCCAAAGATAGGGCTTGTAATGTTTCCTGTATCCCTGTGCTGAGGGTTTCGGCGTCCTCTGTTAGGTTATTGGCAATTCCTGACCATATGCTCCCAACTTCTCCCCCAGTGGTCTCCATTCCATCCACAGCACCATCACTTTTCACAGGAGCAGACAAAGAAGAAAAAACATTTTGCAGTGTTTCCTTGACAACCCCTTGATTTTTTTTAATACCATCGGACAAGTAGTCCATAAAAGTTTTCCCAGCCTCTGCCCATCCCTGGTAATTTTCATTCAAAAAAGCCACCATCTGGTCACTCATCCCTTGGCTGGTGAATGCCTGGGCCGCTAATTTGGGGGCCTTGCTAGAAAAGTCCTCTAATTCCTTTAGGTATCCTTCTTTTGTCTTCTTGAATTCATCAATCAGATTTCGCCTTTCTTGCTGCAAAGATTGTATTTTTTCATTTTCCGCATCAATCTGGCGCTGCCGTTCCTCTTTCTTTTTCTCTTTTTCCAGCTTTTCTAAATAGTCATAGTATTCTTCTTCAGCTTCCATGCGCTCCTGGGCAGTTTCAGCAGAAGCAATTTTTTCCTGCAGCTCCTCAAGCTTTCTCCTGCGTTCCTGCTCCTTTTCCAGCTGCTCCTCTTTCTTCTCCTCATTCTGCAGGGCTTTGATTTTTGCCCGGCTGGCCATGATTTCAGCGGCCAGGGCAGAATCCTTTATGGAAAGGAGTTCCAGTTCAGCGTTGATTTCCTCATCAATGGCGGTAAGAGCTGCAGCACTAGCCGCATCCACAGCCCGGATTTTTTCCAACGATTCCTCATTCCAAACTTGTATCTTGGTATAGGAACCGTCTTGGATATATTCCGCTTCATCATCCACAGCCTTTTCCCACATAGACACCTGGGTATCCATGGCAGTGCTAAGGGTATCCTTCTGCTTGTCATACATATTCTGAAAAGCTTGGGTTAGCTTATCGCCAATGTCTGCCATGGTTTCTTCATAAGCCTGTTGGCGTTCCTCCAGCATAGCCTTTTCATTTTCCAAGGCTTCCTTTTGTATGTCCTCCAGGAATCTTTGCAATTCCTTTTCCTTGGCAATGCGGTCTTGGGCAGTTTCAGCCTGTGCAACTTCTTTTCTTAAGGCCGCTTCTTGCTCCATGCGTTCTTCCTCTTTGAGGGCCTTTTCCCGGGCCGCTAATTCTTCATCAATGGCCTTGATGCGTTGGCTTGCATTACCCCTTAGGCCTTTGTCAACCGCTTCCTTGACCTTGGCCACCGCTGCTTTGACTCCACTACTCCCATTGTCAATACCTTGGGCTAAGCCTTCCATGGTCCAGACGCCAACTTTTTCCGTGAACTTGGAGGGTGAATGAGTGTCAAGCCCGTCAGAGCCAGTGAAAAAAGCTTTTATTTTTTTCACAACACTTTTTACGCCTTCATAGAGTTCTTCGGCTTTGCCTAAAATGCCGTCTATAATGCCTTGGATGATATTCTTCCCAATCTCAATAAAATCCTCAACAATATTCCCAAAGGTTTCCTTTACTGTTTGGATAATATCTTCGACCTTTTGTTTGATTACATTTTTGATTCCAGATACCTTATTGACAATAGCATTCCAGGCATTTACCCAGAATGTTTTGATAGAATTCACTTTAGAGGAAACAGCATTGTATACTGCTGTAATGGCACTACTTACTGTTGTTGTGATGCTATTCCAGATACTGATAACAAAGGTTTTAATGCCATTCCATACCTTATTCCAGACATTCTTGATTGCATTCAGCTGTTTGGTAATCATGGAAACAAAGAAGTTTATTACCTTTTGGAAAGTACTTTTTAGATTGTTCCATACAGTGGTAAATACCGTTTTGATAGCGTTCCAGACTGTATTCCATACTGTCTTGATAGCATTTAGCTGCTTTGTAGCCATGGAAACAAAGAAGTTTATTACTGCTTGAAATATACTTTTTAAACTATCCCAAATGGTAATAAATACCGTTTTAATGCCATTCCACACTGTATTCCATATGGTTTTGATGGCATCCAGCTGTTTTGTAGCCATAGATACAAAAAAGTTTATTACAGCCTGAAAAACGGTTTTAATACCATCCCATATGGTAGTAAATACCGTTTTAATGCCATCCCATACTGTATTCCATATGGTTTTCATGATATCTAACTGCTTTGTAGCCATGGAAACAAAGAAATTTAATACAGTCTCAAATACACTTTTTATGCTGTCCCATATGGCGGTAAATACCGTTTTAATGCCATCCCAAACCGTATTCCAGACAGTTTTGATGGCATCCAGCTGTTTTGTAGCCATGGAAACAAAGAAATTTAATACTGCTTGAAATATACTTTTTATTTTCTCACATACAGTGGTAAATACCATTTTGATGGCGTTCCAAGCAATCTGCCAACCCGCTTTTATGGCCTCTATTTTTTCGGTAAAAGTCTTTTTTATGCTGTCCCAAAGTTTAGCAAGAAAAGCTTTTATCTTATCCCAATTTTTTATTACTAGAAATATGCCTGCCGCTAAAAGTGCAATCCCTAACAAGATAGGTAAAATAGGCCCCAAAGACATCATCAACCCACCGATAGCTCCTACAACCTTGCCAATGGCTGTCGCAATTTTTAAGCCTTTCAATACCACTAAGCCGGCTTTGATATTAGCAATATATTCCATCAGAGTGCCAGCCACTATCAACAAAGGCCCTATGGCGCCAACAATACCGCCTATGGCCAAAATAACTGTTTGCATTTGCGGGGAAAGACCAGCAAATGCTTCCCCTATTTTCCCTATGATTTCCTGTACCTTGGGCATGATTTTATTGATATTGTCAATGAGGATTTTCCCTATTGGTTCAAGGGCCTCCTGTATCTGGCTGGAGGCCCCTTGCATCGTTTGGGCAAGATCTTTGTTGTCCTTTGCCACTTGGGCTGCGGTACCCCGGTAGTCGCCCAATTGGTCTTGGATATTCCCGAAAGTAGCAACGACCTGTTTCTCCAAGTCTTCAGCTTTGGTACCAAACAGGCCTATGCTCAAGGCATTTTTTTGGGATTCATCTTCAACATCATTTAGGGCGGCGGTAACAGTCATGAAAGCCTCAAAAGCCTTGTCTCCGCCCGCTGCAAAATTGTTAAACATTTCATCTGCATCAAAGCCTAAAGCAGTAAAGGCTTCCCTGGAACCATCTGACAATTCCTTTAATCTAATATTTCCTTCTTTTACAGCATCGCCGACAAAATCAAGCTTTAATGCACCTTCTTGTGATCCAGCAATAAGAACATTAAACATGTCCTCCGCGCCCATGCCCAGACTTTTGAAGTGTACGGAATATTCATCAATAGTATCAAGAAACTCATCAGAATAATTAAGCCCGGATTGATATCCTTTGGCAAGCAAATCCATGGCTTGTTCCCCGTCTATGCCGAATTGTTTCATCATCCTCCCGGCGTAACAGGTCACATCACTCACATCTACCCCCATCACATCTGCCAGCTGCATCCCTTGATAAGTGATGGCTTCAAAGGTTTCTTGCCCCATGGCTTCCATGTCGCCCATGTTTTGTCTGACCAATAACATGGAATCAGATATTTCCCCATAGCTTCCAACGCCTGTACGGGCAAGGGATCTTATAGAATCTGACATGTTATCAAGTTCTTTGCCTGCTATACCAGTTTTATTCTTTATGTTATTGATAGCCTGGGAAATATTATCAGAAGCAGAAATGGCAGCTTTGGCACCGTTCATCAAAGGAAGGGTTAAGCTTTGAGACATGGATTGCCCCAAATCTTTCATGGGTTGGGTAATGTTTTTAATATCCCTGGTTAGTTCATCCATTTGGTTTCTTACTTCAGCTATATTAGCCCCAATCCTTACAACAACACCCAATGTATCACCTCCTTTGCTTTATGAATTGTAACAATTCCTCTTTTTGCTCCCTATAGTCAGCTAATTTATCTTTTTCTTTCTCATCCTCAAATAAATTGCGGTAAGGGGCGCCTTTTTTTCTGAATGAATTGGCTATGGCATTGAAAACGCAAATGCTGAATAGCTCATTTCTATTTTTCTCTTCTTCTGTGTATACTTCCATCAAAATCTGATATTCCGAAAGGGTGAGGCATCCGGCTTCACAAGGGGTCAGTCCTAAGCGAACCACGGCAAAAGCAATGAGTTCGTTATAGCTTAGCTCTTTTTTTTTGGGACCTTTTCCCTGTTTCTACATTAAAAGTTCTAGTAAACAAATCACCCACTAAGGATATTGTTTGTTCCATTCCATCCCTATCGATTAGTTGTTGAATGATTTCTCCAGCATCAATCAATGAAAATTCTTTGCTATTCCCCCCGTATTTAAGACCAAAAAAGAAAATATCCCGCAGCATTTTAAAATCCAAACCGCCGTCATGATTCGCTAAAGTAGTGATTGATCTCCCTGTTACTTCTTCAAATTCACATACAGCATTGATACCAAGTTTTAAATTATAAATTTGTCCTTCTAACTCAAATGTAATATAACTTTTTTCCATTGATTTTCCTCCTAGGGCATTTCCCTGGTATCTCTTATTTTTTCTAAAGCTCCGTTGCCCTGGAGGCTTAGGCTTGCAGTGACCACATCGTCATAGGGGTATTCCATACTCAAATCTGTAATAGATGCATTCCCTCTAAATCCTGCCCCTGTAACTGTTGATTTCAAAATAACGTCCACATTCTCAGAATTTAAAAAAGCTTCCTCTAATATGCTCACAGCTTCATCAGAATCAACAAGCACAATATCCGTATCAATGGACCATTCCTTAAAACCCGCTAGGCTCTCCTTCCAATATCCTTCCGTATCTTTACTGGTGGCATCAATGGATTCAGCAGATCGATTGATTGTTGTACTCCTTTGCCCTCCTATCACCTTTTCAGTATTAGATTGCAACACATACAACTTATATTTCATTCCTGTTTCTTTTGCCATTATTCTACACTCCTTTGTACCTTTATATTGATTGTTAATTCCCCTTGATAATATCCATCTGTAGGGGTTATCTTTCTCTTGATGATTCTGTTGCTTACAACATAACTATCCAAATCCACTTCATCAACAAGCATCTCAATTTTCCTCATCATATCCGCCACTTCAAACCGCCCCTTTGCTTGGCTCCAAACAAAGACATACAAAGTGATGCTTTCACCTTTCCAGGTCTTTGTTTCAAAGTTCTCTGATTCAACTTCCTCAAATACAATATAGGGCAATTTTGTTTGCTCTGGGACAAAATCAAAAACCATGCCCGGAAAGACATGGTTCAGTAATACAAATATTTTTTCTTGTACATCATAAATCAACATCTAAACCCAACATCTCCCGCCTAACTGCTTCTTCGAAATTTTGTTGTGCCTTTCTTTCTGCTTCACCCAAAATATGTTCTGGCGTTTTTCCCCTATTGGCTCCTTTCTTAGTTACCCTTTCCCTTGTGCCATAGGCGTATAAATGCCCAGAGGAACCACCTGGTTTACGATGTGTAATGGTTGCCCCAGCCCCGCATTTTTCCTTTCTTTGTTTTGTTTCTATAGAATTTTTATTACCCTTTGGTATCCTCTTTTGCATCTCTGAAGCAGCCTTTTTGCTTTCCTTCTTTATGAGCTCAGACAAAATTCTCTTTTGTTCAGCCTCAAACTTAGCAATATTACCCTGCAAATCTCCTAATTCAATCCGAATATCAAATATCATTTTTGCTCACACTCAATGCAATAGAGTTCTAAATATTGATTTCTCTTCTTTGTATTGAAGAAATAACCAATAGCAAAACATCTGCCTTAACAGCATATTTTTTTACAGTGAACTAGTAACAAATGGTAATCTTGTGGGTATATCCCCCCATATTCTCATTGCCTCCCCAGCATATTTTCCCCGCCATAGTCAAATATGTTATTCCCATATTTAAAATGGCATTTTTATCTCTATAGGCATGCCCCAATATTTACATCAAACTCCTATCTGAATTTAGTTTCTAAATCCTTTAGTTCATAACCTATATTAAATTCATGAAATGTTGCCGTATATATATTTTCCTCCGTATCTATTTGGGTATAAAAACTAACATAACCAAAAAAGAATATAGGACAATTTTTAAATACTCTTAAGCGGTAATTATTCTGTTGGTTATCTGTGTCGTAGTATAATGATGTTGACTCCGCGTTGCCGCATCTACTACCTAAATCATTATCATTTATTAATTTATATATATAACTTACACTTGTATCCGTTGAATGCGTTGTAAAAGTAGTACCAAATACAATATCATCAGCATATTTATATAAATTATATCTTAATGATGCAGAAGATACGGATCCAATACTAGGTTTTATATTTGTATGCTGAAAGACATATAATCCTAATGTTGGATATCTTTTTGAAGTGGTATATCCAGTTCTTGTTGCTTTGACACCTATATTAACATATCCATCATATGCCGGGGTAAACTCACCCAAACATACCAATACTGCAGTCTCTTTTATATCTATCCCATTATTTGGATTAGTAACTGTAATGGCCCTGTTCGTTTTATGCACTGCTGTTATACTAGGGGCATACACCAGTGGCCGCCTTTCGTAAATCCTGCGCAAATAATTAAACACTGTGTCACTACTTGCTGTGGTAGGATTAGGAACACCAAGCAAAGTATTAACCAAAGCCACAGCACTTTCCGCGCTGTGGGTAGTCATGTAATCATAATATTTTTTCAACCAACCAAATACTGTGGCAGTTCCACTGGGGCTGTCTTTGTCGCCTATGTTGGTATGGGTTTCATTGATGGTGTCCCGCAATTCCCGCACATCTTGAAAGAGCACTTGCACCGCATTGTACTCATTGCTGGCCATCACCGCATCATCATTCCGTACCGTTGCTTGTATATCCACCTCAAAGGTGCGAGTCGTAAGAATTTGCCTTTGTCTATAGTCATAAATGGATATATCAGCCACCAATGTTCCGGATTCTAATAGGGTCTGATTTGTCAATTCCACCTGAATAACACCATTCACAGCATCCAACAGGGTAGCATCATTCCAGATATACCTGCCATCCGGCGTCAAGGCGTTAAACCTGGCGGTATGTCTGGTCAAGTTCAATGGAGCAGCATCGTCAAGCAGCTGAATGTTGAGGAAACGACTCCCAGCATCCAACTGTTTTGAACGAATCAGCGTATCAATGTCATTGTTTATACCAAGCTGCAAATTTATGGTATATTCTGCCATATTAATCCCTCACTAGGCCACTGCCAATGTCAAATTCCATCCTCAGCTCCTCCTCCCATGCATCATTTTAGATTGCGATTTTCTCAAGAGATTTTTTGATTTCCAATGCTATTGCAGGGTCACATTCCACCAAGGCCTTGCCGTTTTTCTCATTGCCTCCCCAGTATATCTTTCCCCCAGCATAGTCAAATAGTTTTCCCCCAATACCGGAATAGTCGCAATCCAGCGCAACAATTTGCTCTTTGGCATATTGTTGCGCTGTTTTTTTATCTCTTGTCACAAGTAAAATAGTATTTTTATCTCTATAGGCATATCCTAACATTTTTCATTTCGTCCTTTTATAGATAACTTTCAACTATGGGGCCTAATTCGTATCCAATATAAAATTCATCAATTGTAATCGAAGTCTCTATTAAATTACTAAAATCTAAATAACATATAAAGCATACAGGTATATTTTTTTCTACCCTTAGTTTATACTTTACTTGTTTATCTTCAGTATTTGATATTGAACCTAATACTTCTTTTTCTGCAACTCCAAAAAAATTTTCTAATATATCAGAATCTTTAAACCTTAATAAATTTGGCTCTGAAAATAAATATTTAGAATAAATAGGGCCTTGTGTAATATCACTAATTTTAAATAAACTCTTTTGTTGCGCATATGAAGTATTATACCCTGTCGAGTCTAACCTTGGCCCTATTTTTGTGCCTTTACACGATACAAACAATGCTGAGGGTTTAATGAGCTCAGGGTTAGCTTCATCTGTATAAGTATCGGGATAATTCGCGGATATTCTAAGCCCCAATTCAACATGCCCATCATAAGCAGGTGTAAATACCCCTAGACATGCGCCAGCCACATAATATTTACTATCTCCTACCGTATCCCTGGTAAAAGAAATAACATCAGCAGAATACTTTTTTTCACTACTGGGAATGTACACCAGCAGATTTTTCTCATAAAACATTCGCAAATAATTAAACACTGTGTCAGTTCCCGCAATTGTAGGGTTAGGTGTACCAAACAAACTATTGACCAAAGCAATAGCACTTTCCGCACTGTGGGTAGTCATGTAATCATAATACCTTTTCAACCAACCAAATACCGTGGCAGTCCCACTGGGGCTGTTTTTGTCGCCTATGTTGGTATGGGTTTCATTGATGGTATCTCGCAATTCCCGCACATCTTGAAAGAGCACTTGCACCGCATTGTACTCATTGCTGGCCATCACCGCATCATCATTCCGTACCGTTGCTTGTATATCCACCTCAAAGGTGCGAGTCGTAAGAATTTGCCTTTGTCTATAGTCATAAATGGATATATCAGCCACCAATGTTCCGGATTCTAATAGGGTCTGATTTGTCAATTCCACCTGAATAACACCATTCACAGCATCCAACAGGGTAGCATCATTCCAGATATACCTGCCATCCGGCGTCAAGGCGTTAAACCTGGCGGTATGTCTGGTCAAGTTCAATGGAGCAGCATCGTCAAGCAGCTGAATGTTGAGGAAACGACTCCCAGCATCCAACTGTTTTGAACGAATCAGCGTATCAATGTCATTGTTTATACCAAGCTGCAAATTTATGGTATATTCTGCCATATTAATCCCTCACTAGGCCACTGCCAATGTCAAATTCCATCCTCAGGTCCTCCCATGCATTGGCTGCTTTTTCCGCTTCGTTCCTTTTGGCTTCCATTGCTTGCAACAATCCCTGCATTTCTTTATCCAAAGATATCCCTCCAAATTCAGCCTAAAAAATAAAGCCTTATCATCCTTTTCTTTGCGGACGCTAAGACTTTGGGACTGTTTTTGCATTGCATTTTCGTTTTTGCATCATCAACTTGTTGATTGCTATTTTCCACATCAATAAAATATTGCCCACCTGATTACCTGTAAGCCAAGTTGGTCTTATACTATCTGCCTGTTTATTCCCTCTTCTACTCCCTTCAATCAAGCAACTTTCCACTTCAAAGACTATGCTAGTCAAATCCTCACCGCTATCAAATCAAGGTCAATGATTTCTAAAAACCTTGGTGAAAGTCAGCCAGAGTATATCATTAGCTCCCTTTTTCCAAATATCCAGGGCAATGAATTGGATAGACCCTAGAGTGATCCACACGTTCAGCTGCTTGGTAAGAATGTTACCAAAGAATATCTTTCAACAAAAACCTAGCAATATGGCCATTTTTCAGACCTTACTCTCTTCATTAGAAGCCTACTACAGTAATTACTACAGTAGTTAGAATTTTTATTATAAATCTGCCCTATTCTTCATCTCTGCTGCTTTCTCAAACAATCCCGCTATAGCATCCATATTTTTTCGTTTCTGCTCTGGTAAAGCATGCGTATAAATATTAAGAGTCATTTTAACATCATTATGCCCTAATATCTCGGCAAGGCTCCTAATGTCTAGCCCTGCCTCTAACCAACGTGTAGCAAAAGTATGTCGCAAGCCGTGCATCGTAACACGCGGAGAAATATTGGCTAACCCTAATAATCTATCTAACTTGTGGTCTAGATTGCTTTTGCTTATTACATTGCCCCAGCTCGTCATATAAATATATCCTGCTTCAGCATACGCCAATGTCTGGCCTTTCTGTTCCCATATCTGGCACATAAGGGTTACAAGCTCGTTCCGCTTGTCAATCTGCATCTTTAGTAAACTGGCAACCTTGTTCGACAATGGGATTTTGCGCTTCCCAGCCCTGGTTTTTGGTGCATGAGCGTAAAACCTTACGCCACCACCAGGTTTCGATATAAGGCCCACAGTTCGGTTTACCGATACTTCTTTGTTCTCAAAATCAATATCACCAATCTGCAAACCTATTGCTTCGCCAATTCTAAGCCCTGTATACAGCATCAAAAGAAAAATGGATGAATTATAGTCCTGCTCAAAATCTTTAACTACAATCTGCTCAAAGGTTTTTTGTTGCTCAATGGTAAAAATCCTCTTTTCCGCATAGTTTAAAGACGGGAGCTTTACATTGACAGCAGGATTATTGGGAATATAGCCTAATTCAACAGCTTTCTTCAAGGCCCCTGATATAACATTTTTTAACTGAAAACAGGAGGAAGAAGAAAACTCCTCCGCTTTCTCATTGAAATACCTTTGCAGGGTTTCCTGCCGTATACTCTTTAATTGAACCTTGCCCCAATAGGATGCTATATGATTCTCAAAGCGTATACAGTTATTTATATATGTACTTCCTCTTACAAAAGGCTTGTGGTAAACCTCTAACCATTCCTTTATCCAGTCGCAAAAGGAAATTTTGCGCGGCTCCAACGTAATGCCACTGTCATTTAGGCGCAACGCTTCTTTTAACTTATCCTTTACAATTTGCTGGGTCTTGCCGTACAATGTACGAACTTTGCCTATATTGTCTGTATACTGGGCAGCCCACAAACCGTCTTTGCGCCTAAATATGCTACCTTCACCGTTAGCACGTCTTTTCGCCATTCTGCTGCACCTCCTGTATATTAATAGCTTCTCTTATGAGTATTTAGCGTCTCATGTTTTCCCAGTAGCAAAGTTGTCATCTTATTGAGGCTAATAGCATTTCATACAATCATTGGTGGGCTATATATATTAAAAGTGCAACATCTCCATTGCGACAAAAGGTTTGTATTTTTCCTAATCCCCCACTTTTTCCGAAGCAATAAAAGCACCGCCCGGATATACTCCAAATTTTCTGTTTGGCACTAATTCCCCCTAGAATATCAAATACTAATGGCGTTTTCGTAAATTTAGACATAATAAAAACCTTCATCAAGTCTCCACTTGTGGGAAGTCCCATAAAAAGATAGTGTGGGTTACCCTGAACAGTTCTGCTTGTGTTGGTACGGGAATACTGGCGTTTCTGTGGGAGGGCACAGCCAGTGTTCCTTTTGTTTCGGGTTTTTTTCTGTGAATTCCTTATATATACGGCCAATACCCTGCAGGATAACCTCCGCTTTGGTAAGTCAAAAACCTCCACACAATAATCCAGCTTTTCCATTGCCCCATCTGACATCCTTATATTGCTTGATGCTTTTGGGTCATCTGGTCCTGTTTTCCGTAACACTCCAAACCTTCTTTCTTTTGGGTACACATAAATCACATATACACAAAAGTCAAAGAAACTCTCACTGCACAAAGAATACTTTCTCAAGATATGATATGGTCACTCAAAATACGCAAAAATATCAACAACCAGGGGACGGCATATTTTTGCGTATTTTGATATTTTTGCTCTTCATATCCTGGCCTTATTTTTGCATCAAAAGACTTCCCTACAATAAAATCAAAAGAAAATACCTTCGTGATTCAAGGCATAAAATTATTTATCTTTGCAATATTCGCGTATAAATTTTTTTATTTCTGCTGTGGGAGTGGTTCCGTGTTCTGTACACCGTATTTTGAACGCGTCCAAAGGTTCAGGCTTTAAATCCAGAGGAAAGTAGATATAATTAGCGCACCAGCATTTTCCTGCGCTTCATACTTTTTCAACATTTTCCTTCCTGTAACTGCTAGCAGGACAGTTGTCCTAGATACTGCACTGAGTACCAATTCGTACACTATCCAGTAGCAACCAGCCGATGCAATCAAATACTGCAGTTAAAAGTAATGCGAGGCATGTTGACCTTTTCATCATTTCAACCTATCCTACCTTTTCGTTCAATTGCCTACGCCTCCTTTCCTTTGGTGTATCTTTATTACTCTATATAGGTAAGTATAGCAATGTTTTTTAGCTTAAAATTTAAGTCACTTTTTTTCAGATTCCACGGAGGATTGGTTCCTACTTCTCAATGCTTGACCCATTTATTCATAGGGTAACATGCTATCGGTATTTGGCATATGCCCGCCTTTTGGTTCGTCCGCGTATAGCTGTAGGTCACCTTTGTAACCCTCGAATGTGTCAATGCGAATGATGCCGTAATATTTGCCCTTGTATTCTATCAGACATTCTGTTGTTATATCGGGCCTCCAATTCACCACAAATAAAATGCTTTCCTGTTGCTGTTGCGCCCTTGCTACATAAAACTCTGTAACTGATAGCTGCCGGACATAAGCCCATAGCTTGCCTGGGTGTATTGGTTTTAATTTCTTCTGCAACATATGACCTGGTTCCGATACTTCAACATAGCTATAGATTGTAATTTTCTTGTCCTTTAATCGTTTTCCCATGCTGCCTCCTCCCTCCTTACAAAGCGTTTAGAAATTCATTAAAATGCTCATACAGGCCCACATAAGCGTCTAGCAAGCTGGCGGTACCGTCTATACGCTGCTTGGCACTCTGATTCTTGATGGGAACGATATTCCCATTACGGTCTGTCTGTACTCCGGTATTCGTCAAACACCATTTTAAGATAGGATGGTTGTTGTAGTTTACTCTTTTAGCCTGTAGGTCTGCGCCTAACTGCTGCATGGGTAGGCTTAGGGTTTTGGCTCCCTGAATACAACGAACCATATGAAAACCGTTGGTTTCCATTTCCTCAACCCAATACTTAGCGCTGTAGCTGTCGTAATAAATCCATGCAGGGGTTATACCATACCCATTTACCATTTCTAGAAACCACGCTGTAACGTCTCCATAGTGGATGGAATTGCCGTTACAAAGCCTCAATAGGCCCTGTTCGTGCCATTTATCATAGGGTATCTTATCTTCTTTCACACGCTTATCCAGGCTGGCCCTCGGCAACCAGTACATTTGAGTAACAAACCTCTCTTGGGTGGTCTTATCCATCATGAGCAGGGTCGCACATGTCAAGTCAGTGGTTATGCTTAGGTCAGCCCCGCCTATGGCGTAGCTTCCCCAGAACCGAGTTATGTCAAAGCAACTCTCATTGCTAATATCGTCAAAAGAAAGCCATGCAGTGCTTACGGTGTCTCGGATATTAAAATCCTTCACTAGAATCCCATTTAGGTCCTTTGGGCTGTTCTTGGCCCGCTCCACCTTTTCCACCAGGTCATTGACTTTTTTAATGCAGCCAATACCAGGGTTAGCCTTTTGCCATGCATCAGAAGCTGTCCATTCCTCCCGGCTGTCTAGTTCGTAAATGATAGGTAAAAAGGTATCATCCGTAAAGGTTCCATCCACAATACCGCAAGCATAGCTGTAAATATCGTCAAAGATACATTCCCGCACCGTCCCTGCTGTGGTAATCATCACCAGCAAAGGCTGGCGGCGGGCGCTCTGGCTCTGCTTCATTACCTCATATAGGTTGCGGTCTTTCACACTATGCAATTCGTCCATAATCACGCAGTGAGCATTCAGACCATCCAGGGTATCGCTGTTCTTGCCTAGCGCCTGAAACTTTGCCATGCGCAAAGGAAAGTATAGGTCGTTCTTACGCTTCTTGACAAAGCGGCCAAGCTCGGGAGATTGCTTTACCATATTATGGGTTTCATCAAAAATAATCCGGGACTGGTCTTTCTTGGTGGCAGTGCTGTAAACCTCCGCACCCGGTTCATTATCAGCAATTAACATGTATAGCGCAATCCCTGCTAAAAGGGTACTTTTGCCGTTTTTGCGGCCTACCATGAACAGGGTTTCCTTATACTTGCGTAGCCCTGTGTCAATATGTATAAAGCCGAACAGGGCTGATATATACGCCTTTTGGAACAATTCAAGTTTGACGGACTGACCAGCCCATTCGCCCTTTGAGTGCTTGCAAAATTGTTCTATAAAAGCTATGGGCCTATTTGCTCGTTTCTCGTCAAATATAAAGTCGCCCCTTGGGCTTTCTATATCCGAAACAAGCCGGGCATATATCTTCTGTACTCTCTTAGAGACAACAACATGCCTGGCTTGTATAAATTGCCAATATTCAAGAATATAATTCATGCCTTATCCCTGCTCCAAAAAGTCGCACAGCTTGCCGCCTACGTCTTCTGTGGGCTTTGGTAACATGTCCACAATCTGCTTGTATAGCAGACTATACCGCTGTATGGTGGTGTTGTATGCTTTTAAAGCAGGGCTTTCCCTCATAAACTCTTGGCTCCCTTGCTTGAACAGGTCAACTGCACCGTTTTCCTGTACATTCTGGCGCAATTCTTCCAGTGTCGCTGCCATGAACATGATTTCTTTAGCCAACTCTTCTGCGATAGCCCGCCGGTCTGACGATATCTGCATGATGATGGTCTTTAGCTTTCGCATGTCGATGGAAAAGTCTTTATGTTCCTCCTTCTTCAATTTAAAATCTCCTTTCTGCCACATTGTCCAGCCACCCCTTATACAAAACCCCTTAGAGGGGTTTAAAGAAGTACCCCGACGGTTTGGCGTCCTCACTTTCAAAACAGCAAAGCGGGGGGACTCTTCTGTTAATTCATCATGCTTTCACCAAATTTCCGTTATGGTCAAACCGCAAGCCCTCTGCACAAGTCGCGCCGCCTAAATGCTCAGCGTTGTGACAATCCATGCAGAGAGCTTCTAGATTCGTCCAGTCAATTGTTATGCTTGGGTCGCTGATATTTTGCGGCGTAATATAGGTTCTATGGTGGACTATGCGTGCCACACCTCCACATCTTTCGCATACATAGTATTGGCTCGCCATATATGCCACCTGCGTTTTTCTCCATGCCTTGCTATTGTAAAAGCCTTTCGCATAGTCCTGCGCCATAGTTATCCCCTCACCTTAATCGTTAGCGCCTTTAGCAGTCCATCAATGGTTCGTTGTAGCTTCTCATTGTCGCTCTGCTCCGCGTTGTACCACAGCTGCACAATAAACTTGCTGGCAGCTTCTGCCAAAGGTTCCGTGTCCTGCTGCTCTGCAGTCATGCCTGTAGATACTTCAATGTAGCCGGGGATGGCTGCAAGCAGGCCGTATATAACCGCGTCATTATCTGGCCCGTCAATCCGTAGCCACTCCCGCGCCTTATCTAGGGTCAGCATATAGCCGCCCCCTTATGCCGTCGCCCGCGTCAGCTTTACAAAGGCCTCGGACGCAATGGGCTTACAGTCCGCAATGGCCATGGCCCGGTAATCAATAAGGCCACTCTTAAAGCTGCTCTCCCTCGATACCTCCACTGCAATACCTTCCGCAATGTTATAGCCCATGTACTGGAAATTGCCGAACAAAATAACCTCGTCTGTCAGGTTATCATCTACAACAACAGGGAATCCCAGAACCTTACCAATGCTTTCCTCCTTGGGGTCATTAATAAAAATAGGTCGCTTATTGCCATCCACAAGGCCATAGAACAGATTGAACAGAGTTGCATTGTTCATTGCCCATGCAGCGCCCGCTGCATAGCCACGCTTCAGGAGCGCCACAGTCTTCGTAACATCAGCATAGGTCAACCCTGCCGTTTTGCTGAAGGTCAGGCTGTTGGTAGCATCCCAAGTGATACCGTCTAAAATGCCGGTACCCTGATTGGTACCAGTGCCGTTTACTAGAGCATCAGCAATGCAGGCCATGACGCAATTCGTAAGCTCGTCCACAATGTACGCCTCAAAAGCAGCAATACTCATTTTCTGTGCCGCCGCGCTGATGGAGAACACTTTCAGGATTTCATAACCATTAAAGGAAACGCTGGCAATGTTGGGTTTCTCACTGTCAACCGCCGCACCCTCGGTATGCCATGCCGCCTTGCTGGACGGGGTTCCCACAGGTACGGTAATCTTGGAGGGCATGTTAAAGCCCCGGCACACAGAGAGCAAGCCACCCATGGTCCGGGCCTTGCTGATAACCTCGTTAAGCGTTGCAGTAGGGAGAACCGCCGCTGTATTAGTGACAGTGCTAAAATCTGCCGCCCGCTGCTCTGCCATAGCCCGCTTATAGGCCGCGTTCTCCATAGGGGTAAGCTGCTGGCCCAAAAGAGACTTAAAGAAAGCGCTGCGGTACTCCTGGCTGGCGAATACGTCCCCAGTGGTAGATTCATAGCTGGCCTGTGTCCCAAAGCTCATGCCAGTAATGGGGTTAAAGACCCCGCGTTGTTCCGGCTTTCCCTGCGGTTCCTGCTGGTCCGGCTGCTCCTTCTTCTGCTTGGCGTTCTCCTTGGCCTGCTGCAAACCGGTAATCTCAATGTTGAGCGCCACAATATCAGCCTGGGGATCTGTTTCAATGGTTCCCTTAATCTCAGCGGCTCTGCGCTCGATTTCCTCAAGACTGGCCATGCGGTAGTGATTAAAAGCGTCTTGTACGTTATTGAATTTCATATTAAAACACCTCTTTTATCAAAATTTTATTACAGGCAATAATAGCCCGCGTTCTTTCATCGCTGTCAAGGCTCTGCATTGCTGCCCGCGCCTCGACGCTGGTTTGTGGATATGCGGGGAATGGTACAATGCTAACCTCATAGATTTTTTCAATCTTCAAGATTTCCCGTGTGCGGGTCTTACGGTCGTATCTGTCCCCGCCTGGTGACACCTTAAACGCAAAGCTCATGCCAGAAAGGTCGCCCCGTAATACTGCCGTATGTACACTACGGGCTTCCTCAGTATCTGGCAACTGCGCAATCATTTTCAGCCCTGCCGGTTCAAGAATGAATTGCATAGTTTTGGGTGTTCTCGCTAAAGGCACTTTGTTCAAATCATGATTGTAAAGCAATCGCGCATCCGTTAAGTCCGCGCCGTCCAACGCTCCACGCTTAACAATTTCGGTATACCGCCCTGCCGGGTCGTTTATCGCTGTTGGCTGGCCATAAACAATAGGCATACCCTCTATGATAAGGCCTCCCGCCCCTGCCGGGGCTTCTGCTCTTATCTCGCAAACTCTAATCTCCTTCATGCCCTGTCAACTCCTTTGTGCCTCTTTCTTCCAGGCTCGGTCAAGCTGGTAATTCTTCGCGCTGGCTGCGTCTATGACGTTAAGGGTCTGTAGCCGCTTGTCACCGTCTTCAACCGCTGGAAGGTTCAAAATTTCTAGTGCTTGATTAACAGTAAGCAAGCCATAGGGCATGAGCTGCGCGATAAGCTCTATTTTGGTCTTGTTGCTGCTAAACTGTAACCGCCCACTCTCAAACAAGATTGAATTACCAAAAGCTTGTTCCCGGTCTGTGAAAATTTTACGGGTAAATTCAAGGGATAGCTGAACAGCAATGGGTTCAATGGTGCTTTCATAAAACGCTGCCCATATATCCTCTGTATAACTGCTGTTCACTATGCTTTCAGAAACACCTAGATAGTCGTAAATCTTGGCCTTAATTGCGTCAATCTGTTTATCATCTATTGTCACTGGATTGGTGTTAATGGGTACATACTCTGTTTTCTGGTCAGTAGCCACAACACCGCCCTCATTGGCAATACTCAAATAGTCTGCGATGAACCTGTTCTTTTCTTCCTTCAGCTTCTCCGGGGCCATAATCTGGGTAAACTTCAAAATTCCTCGAATGGTGGCCCCACTCTTGATGGAATTGCTGATACCCTCATTCTGGGTATGGGCCAATTCCAGCGCTGGCATGAGCGCGGTATTGGGTTCGCCTAGCAAGTCGTTATGATTGAAATTGCGTCGTAGGTGGATAATATCACTATACAGTAAAACCACCTCACACCCGCTCTGAAATAGAAACCTACAGTATAATGCCCCTGCCGGGTCTGCCAAAAACTCCACAGTAGAAGCCTGGATTGGGAAGATTCCTAACACCTCGCCCCGCTTGTCCTTTTGCAAATAAGCAAAGGCATTGTTATACAGGTAATAATGCGTTACCAGCTTATAAAGCATATCAAAGGCGCTCATATAGGGATTTGGCTCTGTCTGTAATATACGAGCCAGCTTCCCGTTATATTGTGGTGCTATATACTCCTGTTGCCGGATAACGTGCGCCCCTTTCAGCTTGGCGGCATTTCGGGCGATAGCGTCAACCGCAGCGCGATAAATATCATTGCTATATGCATCACCGCTCCACGGAGTGAACACCGCCGCGCCACCGCTTAATATTTCAGCCCGCTTCACTTGCACTGGGGCCTTATTCTTACTGCCCAAAATGCGTTGTATAATATTCATTTAATCCCGCCATTCTTGTAAAATCTCGCAATCTTGCCTACGTCACCCCAATAACTTAACCAGCCATTTTGTATAAAAAAGCAACGGCATATTTTTCATGCCATTGCCTTGTCTCAATATTCTCAAAATCCTCAATATTAAGCACCACTGATTTTTGATACTTTTGATATTTTTGAAACCGGATTGACAAGCAGCTTTATACTTGGTCGCCCTCTCTCCCCAGTATCCTGCCCGGCCTCCCGGATATAGCCCATTTCCACAAGGTTTTTTAGCGCTGGTTCCATAGCGTCAACCTTCTTAAATTTGCCTTTGCACAGTTGGAACAAATCCCGTTTTGATATTTCATCCTGCCCAGTGCTTTCAATCCTTTTCCACAAATACCGCGCATCCTCTTGGCTCTCGTCCGCGCCCATGATTTGATACGCTGCCATAGCATGAGCGCCCAAAAATTCCGCAATCTTTACCGCTGCCGCCATAACTTCGGGGCTTATCGGCGTTTTCGTAGGGCTGCCTTGTACCTCTGCGGCGTGTATCAGCGCAGCGATACGCATAGTAGCGCCTACCAATTTACCGCCCCAATCTCTCATATGCTCCCATTTACCACCTAACCGTCTTTCGACATAGGCCGCATAATCAAGCCGTATCCTGTGGGCCTCTGCGCTTAAATAAATGATGCCGCTGTCCTGCCCGGAAAGAATACGCTGCACAAACTGGCGGTAATTCTCTTTTACCTGTGACGGTATGGGCTTAGGGTCAATTTCCCTGTTCCCTACCTTTGATTTACACATAGCGTACAGGAAACGTCCACAAAGGCCCCGTCCTCTGAAAGTAACGTTTTCCATAAGGCCGCTTAAAACCTCAGGCTGTATGGTAAGTATCATAGTCAGGCGCGGGCGCTTTATGTGGTTAGACTTCCGGCCTATTCGGTCAACTGTTATCGGGTCGCCAGCGTGTCCTTTTAGATATACATCAAAGTTTGCACCCTTGTCGTACCGGCCCACTAAAGCGTCGAATACGCCTCCTTCAGCACTGGCAACCGTTATGCAGCCTCCTTGTGTGTCCATGATATCTACTAACTTTTCTGGGGTTGCATCGTCCACCATTAACCGAAAGGGGTGTTTCTCTTCAAACTCTGCCAATTGGGCAGACAGGGCAAGGGCTTCCTCCCGGCAAGCATCAAAATTACCTTTTTTCTTGGTCGCTTGACTCTGCATGTTTTGTAAAGCCTTTTCCAATAGTGCGCGCTCGGTTTGGTTTTGCGCTATCTCCACAGCTTCAAATTCCCGGCGCATGGCTTCATAGTCATAAACAGGACCGGACAGGGCTGATATAACCGCACTTTTGCGTTCTCCAGGTGGCGCTATGGCTACAGGGTATAGACAAAGCGGCTCTTTCCAATCCGGAGTAATCTCCACCTCATACCGTGCTTGAAAGGCTGTGGCCAATATACCCAATGACAAGACTGCTGCCATTTCATCCGGGGTCTGTGTACTTTCTGCCAGTGCTTTCACAAAGGCAGCAACTGAAACAGGTAGGCTCTCAGTGGGAAAATTAGGAGTATTCATGCTTTCAAATGGGATAGGCGGTTCCCATTGTTCTATAGACCCTAGGACTGGCCCTAAATCCTGTTGTGTTATGCAGCCATGCTGGGAATTATAAACCTCCCGGCAATCTGCTATTGCTTCCTCAATTGTGATATTACCGTAAGTCTTCTGCCCTCTTATTTCATCCCACTTCGAGCGCATTAGGCCGGACTGTCTGAAAAGCCGATCAATCATGCTGTGGTCTTTCTGGCACCAAAAGGCAAGGATATTGCATAATGCCAAATCCGCGCGGCTGTGGTCATCACCATAGGCTGATATGTCCCCATTCCACAAACTGGTGAATAGGCTGCCATTTTGAGCAGTTTTGGCCCGCTCTATTACCTCTTGGTCAGATAGGTCAAGGGGTAAGCCTTTGATGGCTTGCTGTAGCTCGTTGGTGGGTGCTGCAATATACTGGCGGTGTATCATGTCAATGGCCTTCTGGTCAGCTCTTATGTTTTGCTTATTTCCCCATAACTGGCCTGTCATGGCAAAGTATCTTGGCGAACCAGCGCCGTACATTTCAAAGGGTTCTGTCCTGCGCCGCCCTTCTGGTAGACGCCCCTCCAAGATAATATGAAAGCCTTTCCCGCTCTGCGATATCTCGGTATAACTGTTCAAGACTTGCAGCACGTTTATAGCCTCCGGCGCAATTTTGCCAGTGCATGGGTCTATGCATCCATCTATATCCACACCAACGAACGGTGTATCGGTAAACACAAAGCCAATTCCATTGTATGTTCCGCTTTGGTAGACCTGTACCGCTTCCTCAAAGGTTGCCCATGTACTAGGGTCATTCACCTTTGCAAAACCACCGTGAATGCAATAGGGAGTTTTGGTAGGCTTTTTGCCGTTCCTATTTTCGAGCTTCCATACTATCCAACGGGAATATTGTTGCATTTTGGTGGGGATATTCTCAAAGTTCATATCTTATCCCCTTTCTTTCATTTTCTTTATTGGCTGTCTATCCATTCATCCAATTTCTCTCTATTTACAAAAACACGCCCTCGGCCTATGCCAATTCTAGTTAATACAGGAAAACCAGGGTTTGTTTTTATGATTTTTTCCAATGTGGTTAAGCTAATGCCTATATAAAAAGCTGCCTCTGGTTTCATTAACAATTTCCTGTGTCTCAGTTCTTCAAGATTGTACTGTGCTTTCATTTTTACCTCCAAATAGATAAGCTGTACATGGATGATGTACAGGCTGTTACTACAGTAATCACTACAGAAACAGAGCTTATTTTCCCTACATATTGCTCAGCATCTATTTATACATAAATGGCCTGGAAAACCTTATATTATAGAGTTTTTACCTATTATCTCTATGGTTGTCTTGATTACAATTTTGTTATGCTTGGTTATAAAGTTGGAAAGATTTGTGCCACCTTTAAACTTCACCTCTATAGACACATATCCCATTGCCTATTTTGATTTACCAAGCTTTTTAGGGAAGGAAAATCGTTAGACAATGCCTTGTATATGGCTCAAGACGCTTCAACCCAATTGAGTATTTACTAGAAAAGAAAAAGCCAATTCCATTTCCTCGCAATAAATCCTAAAGCAATAAAAGCACCTAAAAAATTTTTTTACTTTTATTCGTGCGGATATACACAATAATTGTGCTATACAGTGTAATAATTGCATCATCCATGGTTAGGTCGTAATATAGTGTATAAGTTACTCCGAGATACTTCAATAAATACTGAAAAATAAGTTAAATTGATAAAGCCGAGCATATGCCCGGCCTATTTAAAATTGATAGTCTGTAAAATAGCAACTGTATTTATTTTTTGTTATGCA
>CATZDY010000024.1 GCA_958417755.1 uncultured Peptococcaceae bacterium | reverse complement strand
ATGGGAATGCTAATTTTTACTGGTTGCTCTTCTCCCTTTGACCCTGAAGAAACAGAACAAGAACACAATATTGCAGCCAATCCATCGAATGAAACAACACTGCCTGGCTTATCTACTCCTCGACATAACAACAAAAATGCAATGGCAGAAGCAGGACAACTCCAAAAAGAACCGGACAAACCTTTAAAACCTGCTTATCTAACTTTTGATGATGGGCCTAATACCGATTTCACCCAAAAGATATTAGCAATCTTGAAAAAAGAACAAGTAAAAGCCAGTTTCATTGTGATTGGTACAAATGTGGAAAAAAATCCAACCATTCTGAAAGAAATCCAGGAAGAAGGCCATGCTATTATTAATCATACCTATAGTCATGATTACAACATAATATACCAATCGCCACAACAATTACTTACTGATTTACAAAAAAATAGATCACTCATTCAATCCATTACTGGTATAGATACATCCATTTTTAGAGCTCCTGGGGGACCTTCCAATTTAAAAAAAGCTTACCGAGAAGCATTGGCTCGAGAAGGATATAAATCCCTTGGTTGGAATATCAGTAGCGGAGACTCAGATCCCGCAGGAGTAACCGCAGAACAAATTTATGCCAACATTGTCTCTGGATTAGACTATATTGAGACAACATCCCTTACTCCCATTGTATTGATGCATGATGGAACCCAGTTAGCTAGTTTGGATGCACAAGAAGGATCTGCCAATTATCATTATATACAAAGCAGAAACAGTGATATTGAAGCACTACCTAAAGTTATTCAGCTTTTTAAAGAAAGAGGGTATACCTTGCTCCCAGTGGATATGAATACCCCAGAAGCTTGGTAAATCACCATCTTGAGCAAATATTTTACAATATTTATTTTTATATATTTTCTTTTATTGGCTTATAAGATAAAAAATATAATAAGAAAGATCAAAGTATTTCATTCATTTTCCTACCACTATCATGATTGTACTACTACATATACAATAAAAAAGGCGGAGGCATCTAAAAATATTCTCATCGATTCCCCTGCCTTTTATGTATTGTTTTTACTACTAACAATAATGTTCATTGCTTAATAAAATATCTTTATGTTTACCAACCTCGATCATAAGTAACCCAACAATCAAGGCATACCTTTTTTCTTTCTTGCAATCGAATTTTATGCTCTGCTGCTAATTCTCCACAAATTTCACAACACTCGCTAGGAAATTTTCTTGCTTTTTCTGGCATATTATATTGAGGTTTAGAAAAAACAAAAACATCTTCCAGGGGTGCATCTAACAGTTGCTTTTGCCATTCCTGTCGGCTTATTCCTTCTTTTTTCTGCATCTTTAGATAAACTCGAAGCTTATCCCCATTTTTACGATTTAAAAAAGAAAAAGCTTGTTTACCCGCACCATGATATAATAAATTTCCCTTGCCCAAAGTACAGCTCAAAAGAGCTTGTATAGCATCAACACCACAAGCATCATTTTCAGTTATACATACAATTTCTTCATCTCTAGAAGAACCAATCCCCATCTTTTCCATGGCTGCTTCACAAGCTCTAAAACCAATGGCCAATCCTGGACAGCTGTGTCCATGAAAAGCTACTGCTTTTTCCCAATCCTCATCCCTGGACATATTTTCCCACCCTTTCTGAGATCCTAAAATAAAAATTCATACACTCTTCATATTAGTTATTCTTGGACTATCTATTAAAAACTATTTTACTTCAATTAAATCTTTCCACATAATAATAGCATCTTCATTGTTGTCAGAATAATAACGCTTCCGTCTCCCCATGGGCTCAAAACCCAAGGATTGATATAATTTTTGAGCAATATGATTGGAAAGTCTCACTTCTAAAGTCATTTTTAATGCCCCTTTGACTAACACCCTGCGAATTAATTCAGTCATTAATAAACGACCAATCTTCTTGCCTCTAAAATTAGGGTGTACTGCCACATTGGTTATATGAGCTTCATCCAATACCAACCAAGCCCCAGCATAGCCGACAACTTGTTGATTTACCAAAGCTACAATATAATAGGCAAACTCATTTTCTGTTAATTCAAACTCAAAAGATTGACGGGACCAAGGCATAGGAAAACTCAATGCTTCAATTTCCAGTACTCGTTCTACGTGAATGGACAACATTCCAGTAACAGTTAATTGCGTCATTTTCCACACGCCCCGACTTTTTGCTTTTGCATCCATTTATATTCAGCCTCTGATAAACGGATATAATTGGGTAACAATTGCAGTGGATCCATACCACCATTTTCAAGCAAATATTGATGTCCCAAAATCGCAATTCCCGCCCCCCGAGGAAAGCCTACAACTCCAGAAGCAAATTGAATATTAGTCAAGGAAGAAGAGAAAAACTTTTGGTACACAGAAACTCCATCACCTAAAAATGTTACATCACGATCCAATGATTTAATTTTTTCCACTAGTTTTTCAGGTGAAATTGCTTGGGGACCAAATATTTTTTGTAAAGCTCCTTTAGACCCATCATACAAAGCAGTATACACCTCATTTTTTCTAGCATTTAGGATAGGACATATATAGTTATGCAATCCTACCACCGCATATGCCAAGGAATCCAAAGTACTAATACCTACAATGGGTAAATCCCAAACTTGAGCCAATGTTTTAGCAGTACTCATTCCAATGCGCAATCCAGTAAAAGAACCTGGTCCATTGGAAACTGCAATTCCTTCTAATGATTGGGGAGATACACCAGCATCTTGAAATACTGCTTTGATCATGGGCAAAAGATTAACAGAATGGGTACGTTGATTATTAACAAACCTTTCTGCTATTATGTTTTGATTTTCACATAAAGCTACTCCAGCCACCGGGGTAGCTGCTTCAATTCCTAATACCAACAATAAAACGCAACTCCTCTACCAATTGATTGTATCTTACGCCCCTAGGTTTTAATGTAATTATTCTTTCTTCTTCCTGTTCTCCCCGCTGTATTTCAATTTCCAGTCTTTCCTCTGGTAAAATTTCTGCCACTTGATTGGCCCATTCTATTAAAACCACCCCAGCACTTTCAAAATATTCTTCATATCCAATGTCATACATTTCTTCCACGCCTTCTAACCGATAAACATCCATATGATAATAAGGTAACCGTCCTTGATATTCATTGATTAATGTAAAAGTTGGGCTGGTGATGGCTTCTTCAATTTCTAAACCACAACCAACCCCTTGGGCAAATTTAGTTTTTCCTGCTCCTAGCTCTCCATTTAGACAGAGTACATCCCCTGCTTGTACTAATGTTCCTAGCATTCGTCCCAATGTGTGGGTACAAGTCTCTGAATCACTCAAATATTGATATACCATTGACATCCTTCTTCTTTATAATTTATTTGCTTATTTTTATATGCAACATTTTCTCATGCTTTTAGAAAAAGCTAAGATTTAGTTCTCTTTTAACATAATTATCCATTCATTTATTAACCCATTTTCTTTATTCATTGTAACCATTTTTATCCTTTCCTAACAAAAGAATAAACCGTCTATTTCCTTCTTGTATTGAAATTTTATGATACCATAAAACAAAAATGATTCGTTTACTTTATCTACATGATATTTCTATTTTGAAACAATAAATGCCTTCAGACAATCTAAAAACAATATATAAGACCTACAGAAGATAGCAAAATTCATATTTAGCTCAATAAAAATCCTCTGTCATGCACGATAGTCACGACAGAGGAAGGTTTTTAAGATTATGCTGCTAAGCTGTACAATGGATGTCTTCAAAAACTGGAAATTCAATGGGTTTCCCTTGACGCCATTGCCATACAAAATCATATAAAAAGTTTTTAATCTCATCCACATCAAAAGGTTTACGGATACAACATAAGGCGCCGTTTTTTAAAGCTACTTCCATAGATTCTTTGGTGGAATATGCTGTCATTAACACTACTTCTGTATTTGGTACAATTTTCTTCATTTTCACCAAAGCATCCATTCCATTCATTACAGGCATACAGATATCCATAAAGACAAGATCCGGCTGACTTTTTTGGACCATTTCTAAAGCTTCTGCTCCATTTTTTGCTGTAGCATATTGATGACCCATATCTGTTACTATCACTTCCATCAAAAAACGAATTCCCGGCTGATCATCCACTACCAATACATTTATTTTATCCATTATAATTTCCTCACTCCTGGCAAAATATTTCATAATATTACAATGATGTGTAATATTGTAATTCATTTCATATTTCGCCTTTATGATACAAAAATCCTGCCAAATAAAAAAATTATTATTGATTTTTTTATTTTTTTCTTATTTCACCAGCTTTTTTCAACAAAAAAACATAAATCATAGCATCTTTATCCAACATCCTGGTTATTCTTCCTGCCTTCTTTCGCCATTAATCAGCACTGTTTTTACTTTTGTTCTTGTATCAAAAGGATGTCCGGCAAACACCACCACATCTGCATCTTTTCCTGGTTCCAAACTACCCAGACGATTTTCCATACCTATTACTTTCGCTGCTTGTATGGTAATGGACTGTAAAGCCATATCCTCACTTAAACCACCTCGCACAGCTAACCCTGCTGACAAAGCAAGATACTGAATTGGCACCACTGGATGATCTGTCATCAATGCAAATTCAACCCCTGCCTTTGCTAAAGCTTGGGCATTCATAAGTTGGATACCCTGTAATTCCACTTTCGATCGACTGGTAATAATAGGCCCTACCACTGCTTGAATTCCTCTTCGAGACAATTCTTTCGCAACTTTGTAACCTTCTGTACAGTGTTCTACCACCAAATGCAAATTGAATTCTTCCGCAATTCTTACAGCAGTTAAAATATCATCTGCCCTATGAGCATGCACCCGTAAGGGAATCTCCCGCTTCAATACTTTAACCAAGGATTCCAATTTTAAATCTCGTTCCGGAGGTATTCCCTCTCCTGTATAATGTTCTAGCTTTTGTAAATAATTCTGGGCTTTAACCAGGGAATCTCTTAACAAAGCGGCAGAGGCCATTCTGGTCAAAGGAGCTTTTTTTTGTCGCCCGTATACTGTTTTAGGGTTTTCCCCTAAAGCTGCTTTTAATCCCACAGGACTTTTTAATACCATATCTTCCATGGTAGAACCCCTGGTTTTCATGACCAACATTTCGCCCCCTAAAACATTACCACTACCGGGTCCAGTAACCACAGTAGTAATCCCTCCGGTCAAAGCATCTTTAAATCCGAGATCCTCTGGATTAATGGCATCCAATGCCCTAAGGTGAGGTGTAATTGGATCTGTCATTTCATTACAATCATCACCTTCCAACTGATAAATTTCTTCTACAATCCCTACATGGGTATGAGTGTCAATCAATCCAGGCATTACCACACAACCAGAGGCATCTAAAATCTCAACCCCTTTAGGAACCGTAGCCCCAGGATAAACTTCTATAATTTTACTTCCTTCTACCAATACTGTCCCAGGTTCATACACTGTTCCCCGCATAGTATAAACTTTACCCCCTGTGATTGCTAGCAAAAAAAAACCTCCTTATAATTTTTATTGTTCATCTTTTTTCTTACCACAAGCGTGCACAAAAGAGTGAAACAATTGCATTGCTTTATCATTTTTCTGCCACATAGTTTCTGGATGCCATTGTACCCCCAAAATAAAGGAAAAATCTTTACCTTCTATGGCTTCCACCAGTCCATCCTTTGCTCTGGCAGCAACAACAAAACCAGGAGCAAGATTACGAACCGCTTGATGATGAAAACTATTGACTCTCATAAAACCTTGCCCAATCATTTCTGCCAATTTGGTTTTTACCAATATTTCTATGGTATGACTGGGTATATTACGAGCAGCTTCTTGGCTATGCTTTATTGCATTTCCTGTCTGGGTATAAATATCTTGATAGATATCCCCTCCTGCAGCGATATTAATCACTTGTATGCCACGACAAATGCCTAAAAGGGGGATATCTGCATCCATGCAATCTTTTACCAGTTGTATCTCAAAGGCATCCCGCACCGGATCCATTTCTCCACAGCCAGGTATGGGTTCTTCATGAAAAAATAAAGGATCCACATCCCCACCTCCAGTAAGAAGAATCCCGTCCAACAGCTGCAATAAATCTTTAGCATAGGCAATTCCACCATAATCCAATAACAAGGGAATCCCCCCTGCTGTTTCTATTGCCTGGATGTAATCCCGACTTACCCATAATTTATCTTGCCTCACATCTCTGCTGCCACTTAATCCAATTAGTGGACGCAAATATCATCACCTCTTTTGTTATCATCCCCTCTATACATATTAAAGGGCATTCCGACTTTAGTACGTTCGGAATGCCCTTTAGATTTCCGCAATTTTTCTCATCAATGGTAAAACAAATTGATTCTATCATTATATTTCCACTAATCCCAGACTAATTTCCACTGCATGATTCACCATTTTCATTTTATCTTCATTTAGAGATGTTACTTTTTCCATTAACCGACTTTTATCAATGGTCCTTATTTGTTCCAATAATACAACTGAATCCTTTTCTAATCCACCAGGTGTCTTCGATAGTTCAACATGAGTGGGTAATTTGGCTTTATCAATCTGTGAAGTGATGGCTGCCACTATGGTGGTTGGACTATACTGATTCCCTATATCATTTTGCATGATCAATACTGGCCTGGTACCACCTTGTTCCGACCCCACCACTGGGCTTAAGTCGGCAAAGAATATGTCGCCTCGCCGAATCAGCATACCTACTTTGCCTCCGCCAAGGAATCATAAGAAGAGGATGCCTCTGACTCCAAACGATAATGTTCCAAGGCCAAAGCTAAATTGATTTTCGCCATTTCCAAATAGCCCATTTTCATTTGTTCCCGCATAATACGCTTTTTGCGTTCAGCAATGTATAAGCGCATGGCTTCACGAATCAATTCACTTCGATTGAGCCTCTCCGCTGCTACAATACAATCCACTTCTGCCAATAAATTATCCGGTATACTAATCATAATCCTCTTCACTTGAGCCATATGCTCATTACCCCCCAATGGGAACTATCGTTTTATATAACATATTATATACAAAATTTCCGCAAATATGTCAACCTTTTCGACAAACAGTCTTTTCTTCTCAAATAAGACGATAAAAATAAATATATTTTAATAGATTCTCCGAATATTAAAAAACTCCTTTTTCAACATAAAATTACATAAAATTAGCATTTTCTAATCTGCTAATTTTTTTGTAGGAATGGGGGAACGGGAAAGAGCGATATTCCCTGTTCGCACCAATTCAACAATGCCATGTTCTTCTAAAACCGCACAAAGGGCGTTGATTTTATTCTCATCCCCAGTTAACTCAATTACCATGGTTTCCGGATTTACATCCACAATACTAGCCCGAAATATATTGACAATATCCACAATATCTGAGCGTCGATCCGGAGATGCTGCAACCTTAATTAAAGCCAACTCCCGCTCAATGGAATCCTGGGATTCTAACTCTTGAATTTTAATCACATCCACCAATTTAGAGAGCTGCTTTATCACTTGATCTAAAATGTGGGACTCATCCTGCACTACAATGGTAATACGGGTCACATCGGGTTCCTCTGTATGACCAGCCGCAATGCTCTCAATGTTAAAAACCCGGCGACTTAATAATCCAGCAATGCGCGCCAACACACCAGGTTTGTTAACTACCAACACAGCAAGGGTATTTTTCATAACCATACCTCCATCTATTCCTTCCAGATATTGTACCATAGGTTTTTTATTTTACAAATCCCCAATATTCTAATTTATATATAATTTTTCGCATTTTGACAAGATTAAAACATGTACTATAAAAATAAAGGCATTTCTTATAAATAATGGTTACCATTCTTATTCTGACCATTGCAATAGAAATTATTGCAAAAAACAAAAAAGGAGCAGTTACTCCTTTTTTGTCATATATCGACTATATCTATTCTGCTTATTCTAAAATCAGAGCTTAAATTTACCTTAAAGCTACTTCTTGCTTCAATATAATTTTTTTATTTCCATCTTTTAATATTTCTTATTTGCACCATAAAACCAAAAACATCAGCTATACAGAGTACAATCCCTCTTGCCCATGGAATTAAAAAAGATTTCAACTAATCATTTACATATTTGATCCATATTGTTTCATCTTTTTATGAGTTAAGATATACATGACAAGCTTTAGCCGCATTTCTACCTTCTTGAATGGCCCAAATCACCAGGCTTTGTCCCCGGCGCATGTCTCCAGCCGCAAATACACCTTTCACATTGGTTGCATATTGTCCATTTGTTTTCACATTGGAACGATGATCCTTTTCCAATCCCAGAGGGGCGAATAAAGTATCCTCTGGTCCTAAAAACCCCATGGCCAACAAAACCAATTGGGCTGGCCATACTTTTTGGGTGCCAGGAATCTCCCGGAGCACCAAACGACCGCTGGCATCAGGCAGCCATTCCACCTGTATAGTATGCACCTCTTGCAACTGTCCAGCATCATTTCCTACAAAACGCTGGGCAGTGATACAATATTGACGGGGATCTGCCCCAAAAAGTGTACAAGCTTCTTCCTGGCCATAGTCCACCTTTAATACCCGGGGAAATTGTGGCCATGGATTATGGGGCTCCCTCTCTTCCGATGGACGAGGCATAATTTCCAACTGGGTAACACTTTTACATCCATGTCGAATGGCTGTGGCCACACAATCTGTACCTGTATCGCCCCCACCAATCACCAAGACATCTTTGTCTTTGGCAGAAATATTTAGCCCATCACTTAGACCTGAATCCAATAAACTTTTGGTATTAAAAGTAAGAAACTGTACAGCAAAATAAATACCTTCTAAATTTCGTCCTTCAATGGCCAAATCTCGAGGTTTGGTAGCCCCGCCACACAATACGACACTGTCATACTCTTGCATAAGATTTTCAGCTGGATAATCTCGTCCAACTTCCGTATTGGTTCTAAAAGAAATGCCTTCATCTTGTAAAAGATTGATTCGTCTTTCCACCAAACCTTTATCCAATTTCATATTGGGTATTCCATACATCAAAAGCCCTCCAGGCCTATCCGACCGTTCAAATACCGTAACTTCATGCCCATACTGATTCAATGCTTGGGCACAGGCTAAGCCGGATGGACCGGAACCAACCACTGCCACCTTTTTTCCTGTTCGCACACTGGGGGGATCAGGTTGTACCCAGCCTTTGGCATAGGCTTTATCAATAATGGCACACTCAATATTTTTGATAGTAACTGCTTCATTTGCCAACCCAGCAGTACAGGCGCCTTCACAAGGCGCTGGACAAACCCGGCCCGTAAATTCAGGAAATGGATTGGTCATGCAAAGACGCTCCAAGGCTTCCCGCCATAATCCCCGATATACCAAATCATTCCATTCAGGCATTAAGTTGTGATTGGGACAACCGGATACCATCCCATTTTGCATAACACCACTATGGCAAAAGGGTATCCCGCATTCCATACAACGGGAAGCCTGTTTTCTCAAGGATTCTTCAGGCAATGTTTGATAAAACTCTTGCCAGCCCTTGATTCGCTCCAAAGGCTGGGCAGCTTTTGGTAACTCCCTTCTATAATCCATAAACCCTGTTGGTTTACCCATTTTCCTTCCCCCTAACCCTTTAATGATGCTTTATCTCTTTGGCACCCTTGAAATGCTTCCATAATGGCTTCATTACCACTTAAACCAGAAGAATATGCTTTTCCTAAGGCATGGATCATGCATTTGTAATCATTGGGAATGACCCTGACAAATTGCTTGCATGTCTCTTCCCATTGAGACAACAAACGTTGCGCCACCCCACTTTGGGTTAATTGCCAATGGCGCTCCAACATGCCCTTTAATTCTTCCTTTTCAACAGCATTTTCCACAGGTTCCAACAACACCATTTCTTCATTACAATGGGATGGAAAAGTACCATCAGGATCCCAGACATAAGCAATACCCCCGGACATACCAGCAGCAAAATTTTTACCCGTATGTCCCAGTACCACCACCCGGCCTCCGGTCATATATTCACAACCATGATCCCCTACGCCTTCCACCACAACTTTTACGCCACTATTACGTACACAAAATCGTTCTCCTGCTACCCCTCTGATATACACTTCTCCAGCAGTGGCACCATACAAAGCAACATTTCCAATAATAATATTTTCTTCTGGCACAAAAGTAGCTTCCTGGGGAGGCACTACAATGAGTTTGCCGCCGGAAAGTCCTTTGCCCAAATAGTCATTAGAATCTCCTTCTAAAATCATAGTCATTCCTTTAGGCACAAAAGCCCCAAAGCTTTGTCCCGCAGATCCCCGGAATTGCAAACGAATGGTATCCTCTGGTAAACCCATTGCTCCATATTTTTGGGTAATTTGACTGCCCAAAATGGTTCCTGTCACCCGATCTGTATTGCGAATGGGCAAAGTTGCTTCCACCTTTTCCTGGCGCTCCAAAGCAGGTCCACAAAGATTGCGTAAAAATACCATATCCATGGATTTTTCCAAACAATGATTTTGAACAATGGATTGATATTTACCTGTATTGGCAGATACCTTAGGTTGATACAATAAAGGGGTTAAATCCAGTCCTTTGGCCTTCCAATGTTTCTTTAAAGCAGGATCAACCTGCAATACTTCTGTGGCCCCCACCATTTCATGAATGGTCCTAAACCCCAATTCCGCCATCATCTCTCTGAATTCCCTAGCAATAAATTGCATGAAATTCACCACATATTGGGGATCACCAGTAAACTTTTTTCGCAAAGCAGGATTTTGGGTAGCCACACCCACAGGACAAGTATCCAAGTTACAAACCCTCATCATAACACAACCCAAAACCACCAACAGTGCTGTAGCAAATCCGTATTCTTCAGCACCCAACAAGGTAGCAATGGCCAAATCCCTTCCTGTGAGCAACTTCCCATCTGTTTCCACCACAATTCTATCCCGAAGATTGTTTAAAACCAAAGTCTGATGGGTTTCTGCCAAACCTAATTCCCAAGGAAGTCCTGCGTGTCTGGTACTGGTCCGGGGAGATGCCCCGGTACCTCCATCGTATCCACTAATGAGCACCACATCTGCCCGTCCTTTGGCCACACCCGCGGCAATGGTCCCAACCCCTAACATAGAAACCAACTTCACACTGATTCTGGCCTTAGGATTTGCATTTTTCAAATCATGAATCAGTTCAGCCAAGTCTTCAATGGAATAAATATCATGATGAGGAGGTGGGGAAATCAATCCTACCCCAGCTGTAGTCCCTCTTACTTCAGCAATCCAGGGATATACCTTGCCTCCTGGTAACTGCCCTCCTTCCCCAGGCTTTGCACCTTGGGCCATTTTAATTTGAATTTCATCTGCATTGACCAAATAATGACTGGTCACCCCAAAGCGACCGGAGGCAACTTGCTTAATGGCACTGCGTTGGGAATCCCCATTGGCATCAGGGGTAAAACGATTTGGATCTTCACCACCCTCTCCGGTGTTACTTTTACCTCCAATGCGATTCATGGCAATGGCAATAGCTTCATGGGCCTCTTTGCTGATAGAGCCAAAAGACATGGCCCCTGCTTTAAAACGTCGAAAAATGGAATCCAGGGGTTCCACTTCCTCCAAAGACACTGGTGGCCGATTGGATTGAAAGGAAAAATAACTTCGCAATGTGCTTCTTTGTTGATCTATCATACGGGTAAATTTTTTATACATCCCATAATCATTGTTGCGACACGCCTGTTGTAAAGCCACAATAGTCTCAGGATTATACAAATGCTTTTCACCCTCATGCCGCCATTGATAAACAGAACCAGAAGCCAATTCTTGACTTTGCCCATTCACTCCTAAAGCCTGCTGATGTCTCATTTCCGCTTCTTGGGCAATCATATCCAAATCAATACCGCCTATCACAGATTCTGTCCCTGTAAAATAACGGTCAATTATCTCTTGATGTATACCTATTGCTTGAAATATCTGCGCTCCATGGTAACTTTGAATAGTAGAAATACCCATTTTAGACATAATCTTGACAACCCCGTTGGTGGCAGCCTGGCTATAATTATTTAAAGCTTGTTCTATAGTAATATTCGTAAGATAACCCGTGCGTACCATATGTTCCACTGTCTCAAAGGCTAAATAAGGATTTACTGCACTGGCGCCATAGCTAATTAAAACAGCAAAATGGTGCACTTCCCGGGGTTCAGCGGATTCCACCAACAATCCCACCTTTGTCCGGGTTCCTTTCCGTACCAAATGATGCTGTAATCCGGATAATGCCAACAAGGCAGGAATGGGGACATGTTGTTCATCAGCTTTCCGGTCAGAAAGGATCAATAAACTACTTCCTTCCGCAATGGCTTGATCCGCAGCAGCAAATAATGCATACAGACTTTCCTCCAGCCCCTTGCCCCCACTTCCTGGCTGAAATACCATGGGCAAGGTGGTGGTTTTAAAACCTTCCTTTTGGATATCCCGGATTTTAGCTAAATCCTGATTGCTAAGCAAAGGAGATTCCAAGCGCAGCTGCCGACAGCTCTCTGGTTCTGGTTGAACCAAATTTCGTTCTGCTCCCACAGCAGTCCCATAATCCATGATGAGTTTTTCCCGTATTGAGTCAATGGGTGGATTGGTTACTTGGGCAAATAATTGCTTAAAATAATGATACAATAACTGCGGTTTATCAGATAAAACCGCCAGAGCAGCATCATGTCCCATAGCTCCCACTGCTTCGGCCCCATTCTGGGCCATGGGCTCAATCATTTTATGCAAATCTTCGAAAGTATAGCCAAACATTTGCTGCCTTTGTCGCAACAAAGCTGGATCAGGTTCAGGCATTTGTTTTCCTGCAGGCAAATCCCCTAAAGCAATCCGATGCTGTTTTAACCACTGCCCATAAGGCTTTTCAGAAACAATTTCTTCTTTTAACTCTTCATCTGCTATGATTCGTCCTGCCTTGGTATCCACCAACAACATACGTCCTGGACGTAAGCGTTCCTTTTGTAAAATATTTTCCGGCGGAATATCCAATACACCTACTTCAGAGGCCAAAACAATTTTATGGTCCTTTGTCACATAATATCGCGCTGGGCGTAAACCATTGCGATCCAGCACAGCGCCAATGATTTCCCCGTCACTAAAAGCCACAGCTGCAGGTCCGTCCCACGGTTCCATCAAACAACTATGGTAATCATAAAAAGCTCTTTTCTCCTCTGACATTTGCTCATGGTGAGACCAAGGCTCAGGCATCATCATCATAGCAGCACTGGGCAAGGAACGTCCACAAAGATGCAAAAACTCCAACACATTGTCAAATATGGCAGAATCACTGCCCCGCTGATCAATCACAGGCATAATTTTGTGCATATCCTGACCAAAGAGGGGAGAATAGCACAAAGATTGTCGAGCATCCATCCAGTTGACATTACCTCGTAATGTATTAATTTCCCCATTGTGAATCACATAACGATAAGGATGGGCCCTTTCCCAGCTGGGAAAGGTGTTGGTGCTAAACCGAGAATGTACTAATCCCAGGGCTGTTTCCACAGCTGGATTTTGTAGATCCAGATAAAAAGAATCCAATTGTTGAGGTGTTAGCATTCCCTTGTATACAATGGTCTTGGTAGAAAGACTAGCAAAGTAGAAATAATCCTGGGGTCCAAGCCCTAATTGACCTACCTTTTGGCTGGATTGTTTACGAATGACATATAACTTGCGCTCAAAAGCATCAGGTGAAACGTCTTCTGCAAACCCAATGAATACTTGCATCATATAGGGTTGCCTTAACTTGGCGGCATCCCCCAATGTAGAAGCATCACAAGGCACATCCCTCCACCCAAGTACATGCTGACCTTCCTCTTGCACAATCTTTTCCACCACTTGTTGATGCTGTTCTCTTTTGTCCTTATCCTGGGTCATAAACACCATACCCACGCCATAGCTACCAGCATTGGGCAAAGAAATAGGCAGTTGTTCACATTCTTGGACGAAAAACTGATGGGGAATTTGCAATAGAATACCAGCCCCATCCCCAGTCCGGGTATCTGCTCCTCTGGCTCCCCGGTGATCCAAATTGATTAAAATTGTAATGGCCTGACGCAATATTGCGTTAGACTTTTCTCCAGTAATATCTGCCACAAAACCGATTCCACAAGCATCATGTTCGTGTTGTGGATTGTATAGACCTTGTTTGGGTGGCAAACCATGAACCTCTTTATTCACTGTTTCCTGCATAACAATAGACACCACCTTATTTTTTCCTTATTGCTCCCCTCAGGTTTAGCACCTTTGCTTAGGAACACCACCCAACAATAACATCACTTAAAGTATCATAAAAGGGAGAGATAACCCCAGCCCTTGACAGCTGGGGAAAGATTTTGGCTTAATATTTTGTCAAATATTCTTCAATTTCCCAGGCATGAATTTGGGTACGATACCGATCCCACTCAATGTTTTTGGCTTCTACAAATCTTTGCAATACATGCTCACCTAAAGCTTCCTGTATCACTTCATCAGCCAAAAGTTCTTGTACAGCATCATATAAATCAGCCGGAAGGCTATCAATATGATTGTTTTTTCTTTCTTCCTCTGTCATGTCAAAAATATTGCGATGACATGGCTCAGGAGGCATGATTTTATTTTTTATGCCATCCAAACCAGCTTTTAAACAAACAGACAAGGCTAAATAAGGATTGCAAGAAGGATCCGGGCTACGCAACTCAATACGTGTGGATATCCCCCGTTTGGCAGGGACCCGAATCAAAGGGCTTCTGTTTCTAGAAGACCAGGCAATGTATACAGGGGCTTCATAACCAGCCACCAAGCGTTTGTATGAATTTACCGTGGGATTGATAATGGCACTAATGGCTTTGATATGTTTCATAATCCCCCCAATATAGTACAAAGCTGTATCACTCAATTGCATAGGAGCATCTGGGGCAAAAAAGGCATTTTTATTGCCCTCCATCAAAGATTGATTCAAATGCATCCCACTGCCATTGATACCAAAAATGGGTTTGGGCATAAAAGAAGCATGCAAACCATGCCGTTGCGCCATGGTCCTCACCACAAACTTGAAGGTTACTACCTTATCCGCAATATCCAAAGCATCGGAATACTTAAAGTCTATTTCATGTTGCCCTGGGGCTACTTCATGATGAGAAGCCTCAATTTCATACCCCATTTCTTCCAACGTAAGAACCATATCCCGACGGGCATTCTCTCCCAAATCCAATGGTGTCAGGTCAAAATAACCGGCTTTATCATGAGTATGGGTAGTGGGACGGCCCTCGGCATCTAAATGAAACAGGAAAAATTCCGCTTCAGGTCCTACATTCATGGTATATCCCATTTGGGCAGCTTCAGAAATAGCCCGACGCAACACATAGCGGGGATCTCCGGCAAAGGGTGTGCCGTCAGGACTATAAATATCACAAATCAGTCTCGCCACAGCCCCTTCCCTGGGTTTCCAGGGGAAAACAGTAAAAGTAGCAGGATCCGGACGTAAATACATATCAGACTCTTCAATCCGTACAAAACCTTCGATAGAAGAACCATCAAACATTAATTCCCCTGCCAAAGCTTTTTCCAATTGCTCTACTGTAATGGAAACATTTTTTAGAACCCCAAAAATATCCGTAAATTGTAGACGAATAAACTTTACATCCAAATCCTTTGCCATATAAAGAACATCATTACTAGTAAATTGTGCCATCTTTGACCCCTTCTTTCCATTCATTTTCAGTTAAATACCTTATATATCCAGCCATAACGTTTTTTGACAAAAAAAAAGCTACGCAGTAGAATACTCTACCCGTAGGCCTCTTTGCCTACTCTTGATTCATTTATTGAAATTATTATACCACACAAGACCTGAGCTGAAAAGGTTTTTTAGTAAAAATATGAACCTCTTTTGCCCTTATTCCTTTTTGCATACCATACATAAGATTTCATTATTTTAATCCTTTGGCAAAATGATGAGCTTAGGCCCTTGTGCTCCAATTCTACAACCAGCAATTGCTAGTTCAATGGCATTGGAAGGAGTCAATGTATCCAACAATAAAGCTGCTGCCTGACTTCCTTGGCCTGCTCTAATATATTTGCCTAAAATTGTTAATACCACTGAGGCCTAATTTATTCTCCCCAGCCAATTGAGCCAGCTTAAAACCATCTATAAAAGTACCCTTCTGCCCATTGTTCATTGAAACAACAATAACCAAAAGGTCCGGCAAGCGTCCCCCTGCAATCTTTAAAGCCTCCAAAGTATTGCCTGTATCACCTGCCACTAAAAACCGATTATTTTGCAACAATACTATGATATTTTCTTGCTGCTTCATTGCTGTCTACCAAAACAATATATTTGTTCAGACATACCATCCTCTTTTATGGTCATACCCCATAAAAAAATCCCTTGCAGATAGAAACAATCCACAAGGGCTTCATTACACCATTCAATACCTCATGTATTCAATTTTTATCTTTGTATTGAATATATCACAATCCGTTTTCCAGGCAAACCATTTTATCAACAAAAGAATTTAATCCTTATACCACACCTTGCATGATCATGGTTTGGGCAACTTTTAAGAAACCAGCAATATTGGCGCCAGCTACCAAATTATTTTTTACCCCGTATTTTTCCGCAGCCTGGGAAGCTTGGTCGTAAATACAATGCATGATCCCTTGCAACTTTTGATCCACTTCTTCAAATGTCCAGGATAAGCGCATGCTATTTTGCGTCATTTCTAAACCAGATACTGCCACGCCCCCTGCATTGGCAGCCTTTGCCGGCGCAAAGAGAATACAATTTTCTTGCATAATCGCCACTGCTTCTGGAGAAGACGGCATATTAGCACCCTCACCCACGGCCAAACATTTGTTTTGTACCAATAGTTTAGCCCCATCTTCCAATAATTCGTTTTGGGTAGCACAGGGCAATGCTACATCACAGGGCACAGACCAGACCAGACCATCTTCATGATATTCTGCCTGAGGACGTTTTTGGGCGTAATCCCGTACCCGGCCCCGTTCCACTTCTTTGATTTGTTTCATTAATGCCAAATCAATGCCATCTGGATCATAAACCCAACCATTGGAGTCACTCATAGTCACGACTTTGGCACCTTTTTCCATGGCTTTTTCCGCTGCATAAATGGCCACATTACCAGAACCGGAAATGACAACTTTCAGGCCGGCAAAGGTTTTACCAATGGATTCCAACACTTTATCCATAAAATAAATCAAACCATATCCAGTGGCTTCCGTACGAGCCAAAGAACCACCATAGGTCAAACCTTTACCGGTCAATACCCCCTCATATAACCTGGTCAAACGCTTATATTGTCCAAACATAAAGCCCACTTCCCGAGCTCCTACACCAATATCCCCAGCAGGCACATCGGTATCAGCGCCTATGTAACGATGCAGCTCTGTCATAAAACTTTGACAAAAAGCCATGACTTCCCGATCGGATTTTCCTTTGGGATCAAAATCAGATCCCCCTTTGCCTCCACCCATGGGCAAAGTGGTCAAGGAATTTTTAAAAATTTGTTCAAACCCTAAAAATTTAATAATGCTGGCATTGACCGAAGGATGAAAACGAAGCCCCCCCTTATAGGGTCCCAAAGCACCGTTAAACTGTACCCGAAATCCGCGATTAACTTGTACTTTTCCTTGATCATCCACCCAAGGTACCCGGAAAGTAAGCAATCGTTCCGGCTCTACAATCCGTTCCAACACACCCGCTTCTTCTATTTCTGGATGTTGCGCCAAAACTGGCTCTAATGAGTACAATACTTCATGTAAAGCTTGATGAAACTCTATTTCACCAGGATTTCTTTGAATTGCTTGCTCTAACACCCTATCAATATAAGACAATACCCTTCCCCCTCTTTCTAAAGCACTTTGCTTGGTAAACCCTGCAAACGATTATAACATGCCAATGGTTTTTTTCACAAGATATTTACACCAAATAATGTGGCTAAAAATCACTTTTTCTATTTAGTACCTCTTCTTTTAAGATAGAGGTCTTTTGAAAGAAAAATTTCCCTGATTCAATGACTTAAACCCGAAATATTGTGTACTGTTTAGTGTATACAAAATACAAAGATTGTTTTGCCATTTCTTGCTGAATCCTTCCCTTTTACCCTTTATTACTCATATCAGAGGCAAGGTAATGATTTCCTGTTGGCTAAGATATAATTTCGTTCTATGTTAATAATATCTACATTTATGCCATTCAATAATATAGTTATAAGCCATAAATATCATGCCCCTTCTCCCATCCTTTTTATCCTTATAAAACAACTTGACAATAAAAAACTTTTGTCTTTATGTTTGGCATAACAATCTGAAAGTTCTTAGCATTAAAAGCACTTCTCTCTTTAGCATCATAATTATTTTGAATGAAGGATTAAAATGAGGAAACCCTTTTTTTAATTTTGCGTATAGATAAATGACACGTAGAAAGGAGGAAAAAATGATTGATGACGTTATCATAGAAAAGCTTAAAGCAAATGACGAGCAGGGCTTGATACTACTCATGGACCAATACTGCCATTATGTAACTTCCATTGTATGTAATCTTTCCCAGGGACAACTTACAACAGGAGATGTAGAAGAAATTTCAGCAGATGTATTGATTGCTATCTGGAATAACAGGGATACATTACGACCCCAAGGCTCTTTAAAACCTTATTTAGCCCAAATTGCCCGCAATGCCACCATAAGCCGCTTACGTAAATTAAAAGGCAAAACTCTTCCCTTGGATGACAGCCTTTTATTACAAGTTTCAGACAATGATTTAGAAGATTTGCTGTTACAAAAAGAAGAGAAAGCTCTTATCAACCAAGCAATAGAGAGCTTTGGGGAAATTGAGCGGGAAATTTTTGTGCGTTATTATTTTTTTGGCGAGCGCATCAAAGCCATTGCCCAACGCTTACATCTTAATACAAATACAATCAAAACAAAGCTACGACGTAGCAGAAAAAAATTACAATCCATTTTTGAAACAAGGGGGTACAGCCATGAAAAAGCAAATCAACATCAATGAACTGTGTTCCCATCTCAAAAGCTGTTATTATCAAGACTTGAAAATTGAAAATAATACCCCCTTACGACCTTCAGAAGAAAGAATCCAACAACTTGTTTTAGAGAAATTGCACCAAGGCAAAAACCCTGCTAAAGATTTACAACAGCAAAAAACAGAACATATTGAAAAGAGGCCTGTTATGAGAAAGAAAACCATGGGTATCATTATCATTGCTGCAGCCATATGCCTATTTAGTATGACTGCTTATGCCGCTGTACATGGACTTGGTTTTTTTGAATCCATTTTTGGGGACAGCGCTCAATCGGTTACCAATCATATACAATCCCCCATGCTAACAGCCCAGCATGGTCCATATACCATGGCAGTGGAAAGCATCTTATCCGATGGCTATAAAACCAATATCATTGTTTCCTTGGAATTCCCCAAAGGAAAAAGCCCTACCCTAGAGCCCTATGACCTGTTTACCGTAAAACCGGAAAATTTTTCAGAAGGTGTATCTTACACCTGTACAGAGCTACCGGAATTCAGCCAGAAAAACAAGTCCTATTATCGCCTAGAAATCAGCAGTTTAGAAGACAGCCATTATCATAAAACCATGACAGTTTCATACAATGATAAAACGAATCCACTGCAAGTAAAGGTAACTATCAATGGATCCATGGCTGCTAAAACCATTGCCATCTACCAAAAGCCCTATGAGAATAAAAATTACCACCCTGAAACCATACAAATTTCCCCCCTGGGGATATTGGTCATTGGCAGCGAGACAAAAGCCCAAGGAGGACTCCCCACCTCTACCATTGATATCATCATGCGGGATGGTTCTTCTGAAGAAATGATGTCCCAATTATCATTTGATAATTTCAACGACAAAGATACATCCCCCATCATGGGCGGTGGCGGAGTTGTACTGGTGGATGAGAACCAACCTCAACCGCTGGTTACCCAAACCATGGGCCGGAGAAATGCAGAAGGCAAAGTGGTAACCACGGGTTATTTTTCAAGAATATTAGACTTACAGCAGGTAAAGGCCATTCGGGTGGATGGAATCGACTATCCTATCCAATAAACAAACCGACAAAGGCCTCCCCCATACTACACAATATGCTCCCCTTGAAGTAGACAATCCACAATTACAGAAAGGGGAGTATTTATATGCTACAGAAAATAAAGCTTACGGGAAAAGAAAGGGAAGGTACTAAAAGGGCAATTTATGCTGAAGGATTTTGAACCAGGTATGGCGTTTGCAAAAAAGCTTGCAGCCTGGGTCCACATTGTCCACAATATTAAACAAAAATAAGTATATACATATTCCTCAACAAAACAAATGACATCCGTTTGCTAACTCGGATAAAAATATTCATTGAGGAATGATATCTGACAATACAAAAGCATTATTGGAAGTTACATGAAACTTCTTGTTATTAAAGGTCGTTTGAAAAATTGGACCCCAAATTTCCATCTAACTAATTTTCCGGGTGAAGAGGCGATAAAAAACAAGCTTTTTTCAGTTATATACCCAGCTAAATAGGGAACCTCGAAAAGCTTCAAGGGAGATTATGTACAAGGTTGGTGAACAGGTGTTTGGATATAACCCTTTCCCTGTTCATCAACCGGATTCTTAACAAAGACTATAAGAACGCCCACATAAAATAGCTAATCTATGAAATGCTTTTAACTCTATTTTTATATTCAGAGGATTTTTTATCCTTCTTTTTCTTATTAATTTTTACTCACAACACTTTCATTTATTGTCAACCATTTAGCAAACGAATATAGTGGTTGGCTTCGCGAAGAACATGGTCTGCCAACAGAGGAAGTATGATAGAGCGTATCTTACAGTCCTGGATTCCTTTTGTTCCCGCCACTTTGAAATCCCTGAATCTCAGAGTTTCTTCCAGAGACTCATACCCCGTCATAGTCATCTCTTTAGATTTTGCAAGAAGGATAGCGTAATCATTTGCAAATGCGTCTGCGGATTGGATCAAATCATTTTCAGACGGGTCGAGCAGCCCGCGAATAAACAAAGCATGCTCCATCATGATTTGATTCCAGAAGTGCTCCATTTGCTTCATGCTTTGGCAGTCAAAATCTCTACTGTTTTCAAAATTCTCAACACAAGTACGGTAAAGCTTTGCCTCACGCAAAATATGCTCAATGAGCAAAGGATAATTCATCGTAAACATACGACATAACAACACATTGTTTATGATTTTTTCTTTCAATTGAATTAAACCTTGCAGTAACCTAAGGGAAACTTGGTTCAACTGCCTTACCTGTCGAACTAGTTCCATACTAATGTTGGGGTTTTCTCCATAGCGCAACTGGGACTCCATCATAGTAATGTTTCTGTTGATAGGAATTCCTGTAAACCGCTGCGTTTGCTGCTCTGCCTTCTCTGTATACTGCGTAATGATTTCTCCGGAATTTAGTGCCTCCCGGCTGATGATTTTATCACTTAACTTGACAGCATTTAACAGTAGTGTTTCAAATTCTTTTTTATAAAATTCCGCCTCTTTGGCAAAGGAAGCATTTTGCGGAGTAAAACCCGCTTTTAAAAACAGGGCGTGTTCCTTCATGATTCGGGCAAAAAACAGGTGCAGTTCTAATGATAGAACCACATAGTCTTTTTTGTATTTCAACTTCTTTTCCTCCAAATCTTCTTAGTAGTTAAATATATAGAATAATATATGGAGGAACATCCTGATTGTTGAATGGCAAGAACGTATTTGTTCAAGACATAAAATACAATAAAATAGAATTGCTAAGCCATGATGGGCTATAAGGGTCCCGGAAACAAATGGAAAATTCCAAAAAAGATTTACTCCAGTAAATCCAGTTGGAAATCATCAATGATTCGATTCAAGATGGATTTATGCCTATTGACGGGAGAGACGACCCTTAAAGGAGATATCCAGTAAATCTAAGAATCTGTAAAGTTGTATGCAAGAACCGGACTGGATTTTTCCAGGCTCTTGCATACATATATTCATGCTTTCTCCTTTTGATAAAAAGAATTAAGCAACAATAAGCCAGCAGCAAAGGCAAAAAGCACTTGTCCAAACATTGTAAAAGTCAAATAAGAGCCAGGTATAGGAATATGGCCCAAAGGTGTGGTAAATAACAATACTGTTGTCATGGATAATAGCAGAAATAGAATGGAAAATACCAAAGAAGCCTTGTGGGCCCGCATCTGGATGCGATTTTTCCAAATTTCAATGACTTTGTCAAAGTCAAAAATGATACTCCCAATGAAAGCCAGCAAAACCGTTGCTACAGATATGGGCATAGGATCAAAAGTTGTTCGGGCAATTTCCTTCAAATAAAGCATATATTGGTCTACGGCGATTATATATATATACAAAACAAAAACTTAAAAACAATATCTCTCATCGACTCAACATCACCTCTTTGTATTTTTATACTCATTAGTATCTAAATTGACTTTCAGGATAAGATAATTTTAACGGGTATCCATAGCTTTATTTGTTCTTCAATTTGCTGTATCTCAAGCAAAATTGATCCCCATCAAAGGTAACATCATGATTCATAATTTTTTTACCTTATCAATTTGCCTTGCAAAGAGCTTATTACAAAATCATTGAAACCATTTTATCTTTTCGAGCTTTTTTTCATCGATTAAATAAAAATGTCTGCTTTCCCATTTATGTTTTTCTACAAAATGATTTGATGAATAGTAAGCCGGCAGTAAAGGAAAACAAAGCTTCTAATAAAATGGAGTGATGGTATATGGGTATAGGAATTCTGTTAAAGGGTGGCATAAATTTCAATACTGTTGTTAGTGATAAAATCAGAAATAAAATGGAGAATCCTACATATGCCTTATGGATCCGAATTTTGTTACGGTTCTTCCAAATCTCAATGACTTTATCAAAGGCAAAAATGATACTCCCAAGTAAGGACAGTAAAACAATTAAAATTGGTTCTCTCAAAAAGAATATTGTATAAAAAGTCATACGAGCCATTTCTTTAAAATAATCCAGTAAATAGCCCATGATATATTTATCTATTATCACAATATAAATTATAAATAAGAGCCCAAAATATATTCCTTTCATACATTCACCTTTTTAATTTATTTTATTAAACTTAATTAAAATTAAAAATATTCATTTTAAATATGTCTCTCCTAATTCTGAAACATCTATTATATTATATACCAGTGAGGAATTGATTAGAAAATCAGTAATAGTAAAAACATAACAAAATAATATATAAAACTCACAACCAAACAATTAAAAATAAACGAATTCATCTTAAAAATAAATACAAAAATTTTCCAGGGGAAATATTGCATTCAATTTTCTCTTCCTTCTTTCTCAACAAAGGAATTAACATTTTTCTAGCCCGTTCTATCCGTTTGCGCACAGCAGCATTGGATATTTGCTGCTATCTCCTCATAGGTTAATTCATGGGCGTATTGTAGGATAATGATATCCCGATAAATGGGTTTTAATTGTTGAATACATCCAGTCAGTTCTTCGATAAATTCATCCTGAATGATAAGCTCCAGGGAATCCATGGCTCCATCATCAACCAAGTTAGTAAAATCTTCTTCTTCCACAATGCGTGTCCGTTGCTTGTAGATATCATAAGCTACATTCCTACAAACAACTACCAAGAACCCCCTGGTCTTGTAACCATTATGTTCATGAATCCTTGGTAAAACGCTAATAATGCGGAGAAAAGCTTGGTGCACAGCATCTTCTGCCAAATAATGATCTTGCAAAATTTCATAGGCTACATAATACATTGTTCTTTGGTAAGCACGATATAATCTTTCTACTTTCATCTGGTCATCTTTGCTGTGAATTGCTGCCATTACAATTCCTGGTAACATGATAGCCCCCATCTTCACAAAATATCAATTATTTCCTTGATATAAGATGGGGATATATTTCGAGAAAGATATACTAAATCCTTCCTAATATATAAAATAATTATATTTAATCCTTATTTTAGCATTAAATTTTTGAGTAATCTCTATATCGAGATCCATAAAATATTAAATTTTCAGTAGATAAATTTATTTAATCAATTCTCTATATTTAGCCATAAGCTATCTCAGTATCATTTATTGCCAAATATCTTGCAATAATCCAAAACAACATAAAGCTACATGCTGTTGTTACATGGACATTTTATTTTTAAATTAGATGGTTTTATATTCAATTAAAATCATAGAATAGGTGAATAGCAATTGATGCTGTATTTTATTTATTATTTTTTCTTTATTAAAATTCATGTTTAGCTGATAAAACCCATCTAAGTAAACTCTCCTAAAATTTATTTTAATTAAAAAAAAATCAATTATCTAATATGTATTACCATTGATTGAATCTTTTTGTGACATTTTTTCATCATAGTATTATTTATCAAGATACTCTTTAAAGAAACTTTTTGCAGCAGTCAAGAAAATAATTTAAATTCTTTAGAATCAAAAAGGAATCCTATCTTTTCCATAAAGTTAGGATTCCTTTTATACTGAATCTATATATCTTTTAATCACAAGCAGCCAACATGGCACCAACTTTCTCTAAATCCACGGGATACCCCACTTCCCTCACTGTATCCATCATGGCCTGAATGTTAGCAAAAGGGGTTTCTATCGGAAGGCTACATCCAGACATAACCACATAACCCTTAGGAGAATTATATCCGTCCCGGATACATGTTAAAGTATTTTTTCTGACTTCTTTGGGACCAGCAAAATACATCACGCCACCAGGATCTACATTGCCCAGTATTTTGGTTTGCTTACCAATGGTATTACAACATGCTTTCAGGCTGGCTATATTATCAATGCTCATCCCCCCTATGCCAATGCTTGCTATGTCTTGCCATATTTTTTCTGTTTGTCCACACACATGCACCACCACATTTTTCCCTTTGCTTTTGACAAAATCAATGGTTGCTTTTAAATAAGGGAGGGAAAATTCCCGGAAAACTTTGGGACTAATCACATCTGAAGAAGACATGGGTTCGGAAATAGTGGGGGTTAAACCAAGCTTTATGGCAGCATCAGCATAGGCAATTACGGTTTCCAAGGAAACTTGGCAAAGTTTATGAATGGCCTCTGGGTTTTTGTGAATACATTTGAGACTTTCGTCCATACCCAAAAGGAAAAAAGCATTGGTAAAAGGCCCCACAATACCTGCAGAACAACTGATTTCATCCCCCACTTGGTCTACCAGATATTTCATGGCTTCCAGATACACAGGCAAACGTCCATCATGATAGGGATCTGCTGGGTGCAAAGTGCTTATAGCCTGGATATCAACAATGGCTGAGGCCTCTAAATCTGCTGTATCATCTTCAGGAAAATGTACGGTTGCACCCATAGCCTCTGCCCAAGCAAATAAATCTGTAAAAATACGAATGCTATCATAACCAAATTTGCGATAAGAAGCAATTTGGGCTTCTGCTAAGATTTTGGCATTCCAATTGAATTCTGATATTTTACAGCCATAGATACGGGACACTCCATTGGCTATATTGGGATTACAAGGTAAACGATCCACTTCCAAGCCTTTGGTAAGAGCTGCAGCTCTTTCAGCCGGAGACATTTGATCTTGCATATGCAAACATTTCCTCCTATCGTGTTAACTCATTGAATAAAATATTTTCTATACTGTCTTAAAAAAATAACATCCACTATTACAAAAAAGATTAAACAAAATAAAAATAAGCGGAAGACCTACTTTAATTATCCTGCAAATCAACTAAATGAACAATAAAAATCAAGTTAAATTATTGCTTGTCCTATATTTACATCTATATGCACTTGGTTTTTCTATTTTATTCAACGATTCCCTTAAAACGGTTTGTATTATAACATTCATCATTAAACCAGTCCAATAGAAATTATCTATCCACATTCATTTTTTCATATGTTTTTTTTATCATATAAAGGTAAAGTTGAGTAGTAAGCTGCAAAGGTTAATCTAATATTAGAAAAAGACGGCATAGTTTTATCGTTCTATACCGTCTTTCTTAAATTTTTCCTCATATTTCTTGCTTATTAATATAGCACCCCAGCATGTGTCTAACATGTTTTAGGCCTACGATCTCTCCTCAATGGTCTTCTTCTCTTTCTAGCAACAGGCCATTTCCATGATTCTAGCCAAAATGGATTCTCCTCTTTGGTTGATTTCTTGGAATTTCATATGGGGTACATAAAAGGATTCTAAGTGATCATGTTCTGCTTTGGCCTTAGCAATGAACTCCACGGCTACTGTCAAACATTGGCGATACATATTCCGTACATTGGCTTTTTCCTGTAAATACTTTTCATTGACAATGGGTTTGACAAATTCTTTGGTATCAATTAAAGTATCCCCTACCCGAGGCTGATAAAAATGAGGCTCCACAGAGGTAATCACTGCTGCGTCCAAAGCAGGGATAATGATATGTTCAACCTTTTGGGGATCCATGGCACAATGGAATGCTTCCACGTGGAAGCCGTGAATCACCGCAGATTCCATCAAGCGGGCTATTAAAGTACTTTTTCCTGTTCCCTCATCCCCTGTGATAATGAAGCGTTTTCCTAAATGCCCCACCAAAGTATCCAAATGACTCACATATCCTTGGGGGGTAATGGCTGTGGCAAATAAATGACGAACTGAAGGGGCATTGGTTTGAGGTGAGCGTCTGGAAAAAAGCTGTTGGGACAAAGTAAGATAAACAGTATCTAAAAATCCAGTGCTCAAAGCATTGGTATCTTGATAGTAGGATTCAACTTGTTCTAAAAATATCTTTGCTGCTGCTAAATAATCATAAGCCCGTTGGAAGAGTCTAGAAATCTCCCTGTTGCTAGCCAATATTTCTTCTTTGGCATATTGCAAACCTTGCTCATCCCAATAATCCCCCAGATGAACAATTTCGTCCACAGCCCCAGGATTACGGGGATCAACCACATGGGGAGCAGTCCCATCCAATACAGCAATTTGTAAGGCCGGTATGACCACCCCATCCAGGGAATCATTATCAGAAGAACAACAATGATACTCACAATCAAATCCATTTTCCACCATTGTTGCTCCGATTTTCTTCATTAAGGTGGATTTTCCTGTTCCTGGACCTCCTTTTAACACAAAAATTTTAGTAGCCTCTTGATGAATCATTTGGTCATAAAAGGAAAAAAATCCTTGAGGCGTATTGCCCCCGGGAAACATTTTTCTTATTCTCCCTGCCATATGACGGGTCACCTCCTGCTTCATATATATGGCTAGGAAGGCGATAAAATTCCCTTCATTTCGTGAAAAAAACACAAAGAGCCGCCCTTCCGTATTTTTAAGGAGGTACGACCCTTTTTTTCTTCTTACAAACCTTTAAGACAGTGAAAACAGCTTCTACTGCATCATTTGCAAACCAAGCAATTGGCCTATTTCTCATTCAATCAAACCATATGATTATTCCTCTTTTTTATCTCCTTTTAATTCCGCTCGGCCATCTTGTACTTCCATTAAAATCTTACTAAGATTTTCTTCCAGCTCATTTAGAATATCATCTGCATAAATGCGAGCTCCTTGTTTTAGCTCCCGGGCCACAACTTCCGCTTTATCTAAGATTTCATCTGCATAAGCCTTTGCTTGTCTGACAATCTCGCTTTCTTCAGCCTGCCTATCCACCTGTTTACGGGCATCATCTAGAATTTTACCTGCTTCTTTTTTTGTTTCTGACATGACTTTATCACGTTCTTCAAGTAACCATTGGGCTTGTTTCATTTCTTCTGGTAAGGAGGCGCGAATACGATCTATGTAGTCCATGATCTTATCTTCATCCACCACCACACGTTTACTCAAAGGTATCCGAAAGCTTTTTTCCAGCATTTCTTCTAATTCATTCATAATATTAAATACTTCCATCGGTATCCTCCTCCTCCGCACTTTGTAATTGTGCAATTTTTTCTTTCAACTTTTCCACCACCAGAGGCGGAACCATATCTTTGACACAACCAGAAAATAAGGCCACTTCTTTTACAGCACTGGAACTAATAAAGGAATATTCGGCCCTTGTCATCAAAAAAATAGTTTCTACCGATGGGGCTAATTTCTTATTGGTCAATGCCATCATAAATTCATTTTCAAAATCTGAAATAGCCCTGAGTCCCCGAATAATAGCCTGAGCCTTTTTTTCCCTGGCATAATTCACAGTTAAGCCATCGAAATCCGTTACCCGGACATTTTCATACGCCTGCAAAATTTCTTCTAAAATCTGTTTTCTCTCTTCCATGGAAAAAAGAGGGGATTTATTGGCATTTCTTGATACAGAAACAATAACCTCATCAAACAATGTGGCTGCCCGATCTATAATATCCAAATGCCCGTTGGTTACCGGATCAAAACTACCGGGATATATGGCGATCCGCACAAAGAGAGCCTCCCTTACATCTATTCTAGTCAGCAGTTCCATGCACTTCAAATAATGCTATGCCTTCCCTATCATTTTTGAGTCAGGACAAAGATAAAACCACAATAAGGTATCTCCGTATTTTTCCCTCCGCCACAATTCCAGGTTTTGCAGGTGTAAAGGAAATTCCTCCCTTTTGCTGCTTTCAGCCACCACGAAACCACCTGGTAATAGTATGTTTATTTCAGCCAATGTTGTAAGCACTGCAAGGCCTAAACCACAGTCATAGGGAGGATCCAAAAAAATAAAATCCACTTTTTCTCCTGCACTTGACAAATATTGTATTCCTCGGCAAGCATCTTTTTTGATGACTTGGGCACGATTTTCAAAACCAGCTTTAGCAAGGTTTTTATGTATTGTTGCCACAGCCGCCCCATTTTGCTCAATGAATATACATTGGGCTGCACCACGGCTTAAAGCTTCAATGCCAACATTGCCTGTGCCAGAGAAAATATCCAGGAATCGCCTGTCCACCAATGTATTGCCTACTATATTGAAAAGAGACTCTTTTACCCTATCTGCAGTGGGCCGGCCTGTCCATCCTTTGGGTACTGATAATATCATTTTTTTTGCCGAACCAGCTATGATACGCAAAGAGAAATCCCAGCCTTCCTTCAACACTTTAAACAAAAACATTATAGCATAATCATTGGGTAAAAATCGATTATTTTCAAAATCCTTCTCTTTTTTAAAAAGCAATAGAAAGTCATCAACAGGGACACACTAAAAAGAAAATCAATAGAATTGATTCATCGAAGAGGAGGTTTGTATATGGATACAGCATTTTTTCAATCCTTTAATATACACTTGGATTTGGCGTTGGAAGCCAGAGAAATTATCCAAGGCAAAACAGGACAAGAAATTCCTGGCGTACGAGTGGATAAAGAAACATATGACTTTGCTTCCGTTACCACTGTGCATATTGAAGAAAAAGATGCTGAACAAATCATGGGAAAACCTGTGGGCTCCTATGTAACCATAGAGTCCTCATGCTTGAAAGAAAATGATCCCCAAAATCATCATCAGCTGGGGGAATTATTAGGACTAGAATTATCCACAATGATTCAATTGCCCGAAGATGCTTCCGTTTTGGTAGTGGGTTTGGGCAATTGGAAAGCAACCCCAGATGCTTTGGGTCCTAAAGTGGTGAATATGACCATGGTAACCCGGCATATTTTCCAATATGCTCCCCAAGAATTAACCCAAGGCATGCGCAGGGTGAGCGCCATTGCACCCGGGGTTTTAGGCCTAACAGGCATTGAAACAGCAGAGATTATCAAAGGAATTGTGGAAAAAATACAACCTAATTTAATCATTGCCATTGATTCATTGGGCTCCAGAAGTGTGGCCCGCATCGGTACTACCATTCAGATTGCCAATACAGGGGTAAATCCTGGCTCTGGCGTTGGGAACCAACGCAAAGCTTTGACCAAAGAAACCTTGGGAATTCCGGTCATTGCCATTGGTATACCTACAGTGGTCAATGCCGCTGTGATTGCCAAGGATACAATAGATGCCTTTATGAATATGTTACAAAATAATCAAACTGTATACAATGTGGTGCAAACCATGAATCCCCATGGAGAAGAACAAGTAATCAATCAAATCTTGGAACCCTTTGGCGGTAATCTCATGGTTACACCTAAAGAAATTGATGATTTAATCCAACGGGCAGCTAAAATCGTAGCAGGAGGAATTACCAAAGCATTGCATCCAAATTTGGATCCCCAAGAATATGAATATTATTTAAATTAAAAAATTTTTATTTCATAAAAACAAAAACCCTGTTACTCAACAGGGTTTTTGCTTCATACTATTTTACTATGCTTTCATTAACCTTGAGGAGTTTCTAAATTTACAGTGCTGGTAGCGTTAATAGCACCATTACCTTGTTGCACCAAAGCAGCTTCTCCCAATGCAACCAAACGCTTGGTAATGTTACCACCAACATAACCGTTTTGTCTAGAAGTCAGCTGACCTTTATCAATTTGGTTATAGTTAGCCAAACCCAATTCATTGGCAACCTCATATTTCATCGCATCCAAAGCATTTGTGGATCCGGGTACCACTGTTTGATTACTATTACGTGACATTAAGTAAAAACCTCCTTTGATTTTGATGTTAGTATTGTGTCCCATAATCCATTTGAAATGCATAGTATATACTGGCATATCTGTATATCCATTAAGTTATATAGTAAAAACAGCACATTTACCACTTATTATATAGTATTTGTTAAATTTACAGTTAATCACTTTAAGGATTAGAATTATCCCAAAAATTCAACATATATAAACAATCTTACCAGATTTGGTCTATTCAAATTTTCAAAACTCTCTTCCTAACCTATATTGGAAAAAATCAATGGGCCAAATCGTCTTTTTAACTCTAAGCACAACAAAGTATGGTTAAATTGGCTCAATGTAGGATCCCTGTGCAACAAATTTTGGGCTTCTTTTCTGGCCAATTCCAAAGCCCTCACATGGCGAAAAGGATTTGCTATGCGATAATTGGGCAAACCAGATTGTTTGGTTCCCCAAAATTCTCCTGGTCCCCGTAACTCCAAATCCTTTTCAGCCAGTAAAAAACCATTGCTGGTTTCACACATGGCATGCAACCTAGCAGCAACTTCGTCGCCTCTGGCATCAGAAAAAAGATAGCAAAAGGACTGTTCACTACTTCGCCCCACTCTACCCCGCAACTGATGCAGTTGGGCCAAGCCAAAACGGTGGGCATCCATGATGACCATTATGGTGGCATTGGGTATATCTACTCCCACTTCTACCACTGTGGTACTAATCAAAACATCAATCTTCTTTTGCTGAAACTGTTTGATAATCCCGTCCTTTTCCTCAGGTTTCATTCTGCCATGTAACAAACTCACCCGACAAGAAGCCAGTTCATTTTCCGCTACTTTTTCATAAAAAGTTACCACTGAAGCTAAATCCAATTTCTCGGATTCTTCCACCAAGGGACAAACCACATACGCTTGTTTTCCTTGGCGCACCTGTTGGTTTACGTGCGCCCAAACCTCTGACCATTCTTTGTGCTTACACCAATGGGTTTGCACAGGTTTTCTCCCTGGGGGCATATCTGTAATAGCACTAATGGTTAAATCTCCATATAATGTTAAAGATAAGGTTCTGGGAATAGGGGTAGCTGTCATCACCAATACATCTGGATTATCCCCTTTGCTCTGCAACAGAGCACGTTGTTTTACCCCAAAGCGATGCTGCTCATCAATGATGGCTAAAGATAAATTTTGAAAAATCACATCATCTTGTAACAAAGCATGGGTTCCCACCACCACTTGGATTTCGCCAAATTGCAATGCCTCCAAAAGCCTTTGTCTTTCTTTTCTTTTCATGTTTCCTGTTAGAAGAGCGATTTTTACATTCTTATGAGCAAAGAACTTTTCTAAGGTTTGATGGTGCTGTTCAGCCAATATTTCCGTAGGCGCCATCACAGCAGCCTGCAAACCATTGGATGCTGCTTTCAACAAAGCCAATCCGCAGACCACTGTTTTACCTGCTCCCACGTCACCCTGCAGCAGCCTATACATAGGCACAGGGCTATTCATATCTTCGGATATTTCAACCCAAGCTTTTTGTTGACCTGGGGTCAAGGAAAAGGGCAGGGACTTTAGAAAACTCTCTTCCCAATTCCCCTGTGTGCCATAAACATGTTTTTTTTGTTTGTGAATCATTGTTTGACGGCGTAAGCCCACTAAAAGTTGTTGCAAAAACAATTCTTCAAACACAAATCTACGCCTGGCCTGACGACAATCTTCCATAGTACGGGGAAAATGAACATCTTGTAAAGCTTTGTTTAAATGGGGCAAAGCATACTTTTCCATAAGAAAAGCGGGCATAAAATCCCGCCAAACCTGTGCCCACTGTAACAATGCCCCTTGCACAGCAACCCTTATGATCTTTTGACTTAATTGTCCTGTCAGCGCATAAAGGGGGGTCAAACGGCCTCCATGTAAAGGCTCCTTGCTATTCAATTCAAACTCCTCCACTTGCAATTGTACGCCACCCTTTGTATGACTAATTTTACCGACAAGCAGCAGCTCTGATCCTTCTAGCAACTGTTTTTTTACATAAGGTTGGTTGAACCAAATACCATAAAATAACAAGCCACTTTGGTCTTGTAACAATCCCTTGAGGATAATCAGGCCTTTGCGGGGGCGTAGCTCCTCATATCCCAAAACTCTTCCTAATACACAAACCTTTTCCCCCTCAGCACTAGCCCCAATGGTCTTCATCAGCCTACGATCTTCATATTTTCGAGGAAAGTGGTACAATAAATCCCCCACGCTTTTTATCTGTAAACGTTCAAACAAAACAGCCCGTCGGCTTCCCACGCCTTTTACATAGGCCACAGCACTATCCCAAGGCCCTTCATGACTGAACCCATCTGATTTAGGTACCATTTTATTTCTCCTTTGGTCCTTTCTCATTGGTGATAAAAGCCATATCTTGCTTATTGTACTATGACTTTCGGGTTCACTCAATATTTTGACCCAGAAAAACAAACCATTATAAAGTTAAAATCGCCAATACCACAAGAACCAACAAAATTCCACCAAGAACAAGCATTCTTTGCATAAAAACATTTTGGATGAGAACAAAATAAAATTCTCCTTCACAACGTACATAACCGCATATTTTTTCGTGAAATGGTTTGATTTTATAATTGGCATAAGCCTCGATTTTTCTTCCATCCGCTTCAATGATTCCTACCTGCTCTTTTCCCAGACAATCACCACAAATTCCTTGGATAAAAAAATCATGGGAATCCTGACGCCTTTTGACTTGACCCCTAGTATAATATGGAAACTGAATTCCTGTGATTTTATTTTTATAAATCCCTTTATAGCGATGATTTTTATCAACTTTATATTCTTTCATCTTATCCTTCCCCCATTCATAAGCATTGCATCTTTTCAATATAAGGAGTGAATTAGCTTTTATTTGTCATA
>CATZDY010000023.1 GCA_958417755.1 uncultured Peptococcaceae bacterium | reverse complement strand
TTCACTAGAATCTCCCTACCAATCAACGATTGATTCTATCCTTATAAAAATGATTTGTGCACAAATTTGTATACAGTTTATTGTAACAAAGCTTTTTCTAGCAAACAAGAAAAAAAGCTGTCAATATAGCTTTTTCATTGTACCATACTCTAAATATATAAAATTAGGACGAAAAATCTAACCAAATCTATAAGCTATTCAGCAATGATTCCATTTCTGTCCTTGAGGTAGCCCTATTTAATTTATCGCGCAGCTGAGCTGCCCCTCTAACACCTTTTGTATACCAAGAGGCATGTTTACGCATCTCCCAAATGCCAACTTCACCTTTATATTTTAACAATAAATCAAGATGCTTCATTGCCAAACGTATTTTTTCCTCTTTATTTGGAGGAGGTAAAACTTCCCCAACAGATAAAAAATGTATGACCTCAGTGAATATCCAAGGATTTCCTAAAGAAGCCCTGCCAATCATCACTCCCTGACAACCTGTCTGCTTAAAAGCAGCCTTTGCATCCATTCCACTACAAATATCGCCATTGGCAATGACCGGAATATTCACAGATTCTTGTACCTGACGAATGATATCCCAATTGGCAGTACCACTATAAAATTGTTCCCTTGTGCGGCCATGAACAGCAATGGCAGCAGCCCCTGAAGATGCCAGACATTTTGCCATCTCCACAGCATTGATGGATTTTTCATCCCAACCTATTCTTATTTTTATTGTCACAGGAACAGATACTGCCTGAACCACTTTTTCAGTAATTTTCGCAGCCAAGGTAAGATTTTTTAATAATGCAGCACCTTCTCCATTGCGTACTATTTTAGGGGTAGGGCACCCCATATTAATATCAATCATATCAGCCCCTCGTTCCTCCACCAAAATAGCAGCTTGAGCCATATATTCAGGATTGGAACCAAAAATTTGTACAGCAAGTGGACCAGGCTCATCTCCTGTACCCAGCAAAGACATTGTTTTTTGATTTTTGTACAGCAAGGCTTGATCACTTATCATCTCTGTATAAACCAGACCGCATCCTGCTTCCCTGGCTAAAGTTCGAAACGCTTGATCCGAAACACCAGCCATAGGTGCTGCAATGACGGGATTGGCCAATTGCAAATTTCCTATTTTCATATTGCCTCCCTGCTAACAAACAAATGTCTAGAGCAAAATGACACTAACCCAACAAAAGTGGACAATCTTATACAACACAGATTTACTGGATTTTTTATTGTATCATTTATTTTTTTCATACACCAATCTTAGACCTGTTAAGGTTAAAAAAGGATCTACATGATCAATGGTCGCTGATTCTTTGGCTATCAGCTCAGCCAATCCCCCAGTTGCAATCACCTTCACTTGGCCCAACATTTCTTCCTTCATACGGCGAACAATGTTATCCACTTGACCCACAAATCCATAGATTATACCAGACTGCATACTGTGAATGGTATTTTTCCCAATAACACTAGGAGGTTTCACCAGCTCCACCCGGGGTAATTTTGCGGCATTGGAAAACAGGGCATTTGTAGCAATGTGAATTCCTGGAGCAATGGCCCCCCCTAAATATTCTCCTTTGACCGAAATGGCGCAAAAAGTAGTGGCTGTGCCAAAATCCACAATAATCAATGGACCTCCATATAATTCATAGCCTGCCAAGGCATTGACAATTCTATCTGCTCCCACTTCCCGAGGATTTTCATAACGAATGGGCATGCCAGTCTTAATACCAGGCCCCACCACCAAGGGAGTAACACCAAAATACTTTTGGGACATTTTTTCTAATGACAGCATAAGGGGAGGTACTACGGATGAAATGACTAAGGCTTCTACTGCTTTCATTGCAATTTTTTTACTATCAAACAATGATTGTAACAAAACACCATATTCATCATCTGTACGCTGAGGATAGGTAGATATACGCCAATGCGCAACTAAATTCTCTTCTTTGTATACCCCTAACACAATGTTTGTATTTCCAATATCAAATAAAAGTATCACAATAAGCCCCTGCCTTTTTAATAAACTTTCCCTTCACCTTGTTTTTTTATGACACATACTCTTTCATACAAAAATACATTCTTGATTTTCATATGATGAATCTATTGACTACTTTTTTAGGCCATTTATATTTATTTTCAAAAATACCTCAGATAATTTTTTCATTACATTTTATTCTTAAAAACATTTTTGAATATTATAACATAATGAGAAAAAAAGGAACATTGATTCCCCTTTTTCTCACTTTAATTTCTAAGCATCCATATCATATTAAAATACAATGCAGCGTTATGATTATTCTAAATTAAATTTAAGTAAACTTAATTTCACTACCTCAAGATGAATCAAGAGGCCTGCACACGTCGAATCACTGTTGCAGCTAAAATCGCTGCCAGGATAGCTTTTACAAAATCTGCCCCAATAAAAGGCAAGCAAGCCAATTTGATTACTTGCAATGCTGAAGTAGCTTGACCTAAATAAAAACTCAGTATAGCAAAAATATAAGGCAATCCTACCACATAAATGATAAGGATTCCACCTAAAGCAGCTAGAATATAACGAAGCATAGAATGCCCAGAACGTGGTTTTATTTTCCCCACCACGTAGGCAGCGGCAACAAATCCCAACAGAAAACCAAATGTAGGTTGCAACAAATAGGCGATCCCTCCATAAGGCGGCTTTTCAAATACCGGCAAACCAATTAACCCCATGAGCACATACACTAACATACTGATGGCTCCTCCTCTGGCGCCTAATAAAGCACCCGCTAGGATGGCGATAAAAGGCATAAGACTAAAAGGAATCACCATGGCACCTAAAAAACGCAATAATAAAGCTTGGATTACTGCCATAGAAGTAAACATAGCGCCCAAAATAATTTCTCTGGTGGAAAACTTCATTTTTTCCCCTCCAAATGAATAGAAATCGCTATTATAAACCATTAAAAATATTAGGTTAACAATTGAAATAAAAAAGCTTTCAAAAAGCCTATGACAATCGTAAAGATACTTCTCCAAAAAATAAATGTTTCACAGAACCATCCGGAAGCCTAAGCAATAAGGCACCGCTATCATCCACATCTTCTGCCCAACCTTCTAGGGTTTCTCTGTTAGAAATCATTTGAACTTTGCGATGCAAAGTAATACAACGTTTTTTCCATTGAACTAAAATGGAATGAAAGCCTTCAGCTATCCACGCATCGTAAAGTTGTTCAAATTGATACAAAAGTTCTTGCAACAAAGATACCCGAGAAATCTGCATTCCTGTCTCTAATTTTATAGAAGTAACTATATTTTTTAATTCATCAGGAAATACTTCAGTATTTACATTCAAGCCCATCCCCACAATTAAATAATGAATTCTTTCCATTTCTGCATTCATTTCTGTTAAAATACCACACAACTTTTTTTCTTTCACCATGATATCATTAGGCCATTTAATTCCTACTTTTAAGTCACATACTTCCTCTATTGCTTTGGCCACTGCCACTGCGGCCAACATGGTTACAGGAGGAGCCTCTGAAGGAGCAATGGAAGGACGCAAAATAATAGAACAATAAATCCCCAATCCTGGGGGTGAATACCAAATCCTACCTAAACGTCCTTTACCACCGTTTTGTTCTTCTGCTACTACCAAGCTCCCCCCGGCAGCACCGGCTATGGCATTCTTTTTCGCTGCTATATTGGTGGATGAAATAATATCTAAATAATCAATGGTTTTGCCAAACCACTTGGCTTTTAATCCATATTGTATTTCCTCAGGATACAATTTATCTGGTACTGATTGAAGACGATATCCTAAATTTGTTTGGGAATCAATCACATATCCTGCTGCTCGAAGGGCTTGTATATGCTTCCATACTGCTGTTCGAGAAACGCCTAATGATTTACATAATTGTTCCCCAGACACGTATAGAGGGGATTCTTTTAATACTTTTAAAATTTTTTCCTTCATCATATAGCACCTTCACTAAAATCAAAGTACAATCCCATTCATCATCAAGGTATATTAGAATTACCAAGCGGCCGACAATTTTGCGCTCATTTATTTTTAAGCAAATAACAAAATTTAGGTTTGTGCTAAATAACCTGGCAAGGGTTTCATCTCCCCAACATCCAAACTAATATCCAAAGCTTTAAAGGAATGGGTAAGGGATCCCATTGAAATATAATCTACTCCTGTTTTGGCCACCTCAGCAATGGTTTGTTCATTAATCCCCCCAGAAGCTTCTAGCAAAACACGCCCATCTACCAACTCTACTGCTTGGCGCATGGTAACCACATCCATGTTATCCAACATAATAATATCTACGCCTGCCTGTAAAGCCTCCTCAACACCTTCAAGATTTTCTACTTCAACTTCCAATTTTGCTGACAAAAATGCGGCGGATTTAACCAAGTCCACGGCTTTTTTAATACCACCAGCTACTTTGATATGATTGTCCTTGATTAATACTGCATCATAAAGACCAAAACGATGGTTATAGCCACCACCAGCCCGTACTGCATATTTATCCAAAACCCGTAACCCAGGTGTAGTCTTTCTCGTATCCACAAGCTTGGCCTTTTCTCCTTGTATGAGGGAAACTAAATATGCTGTTTTGGTGGCAATGCCAGACATTCTTTGCAGAAAATTCAAGGCGATTCTTTCTCCTATTAAAATGGCCCTGGCATCTCCTTCTACTCTGGCAAGCAATTGTCCAGCTTGAATGCTTTCTCCATCCTTGGCTCTTGGTTGAAAAGAAATATCATGATTTAAATTACGAAAAACTGCTTCTGCCACAAAAAGTCCGGCCACAACACCATCTTCTTTGGCATGCATAAAACCAATGGTATTCACGCCATTGGATACAATACTCTCTGTGGTAATATCCCCTGTACCAATATCTTCTACAATGGCTTGTTGAATGATTTCTTTTAGCATAATATTTTTTAGCACCCCAAAGCACCTCCTGTCCTTCCGCCAATGGGCTAATGCTTTTCCTGATAAATTTTGCTATAAAAATAGCTATTTTTCCACGTCTTTAGCATCCTTTATGTACGCAAAATGAGATGCTTTTTCCATCGCTCCACTTGCTCCGGCATATCTAAACGGTAATGGCCCCCCCGGCTTTCATTACGCAACAAAGCCGCTTGGGCTACCAATCGTCCCACTTCAATCATATTTTTCAATTCCATTTCGGAAGCACACTGTGGTTGATACTGATTTACACTGGCCATTTCCTCTAATCTTTCCAATGCTTTCGTTAAGCCTTGGGCAGTGCGCACAGGTCCCACATATTGCTCCATTAATAATCTTACTTCTTGAAATAATGCTGTACAATCTAAGAAGTTGGGCATAGGTTCTAAGGCATGATATGAAAACTCATCACTTAGACAAGCTTGGTTATTTTGTTTTGCCTCAACCCATTGCACAATTCTCCAGCCAAATACAAGTCCATCCAGCAAAGAATTGCTGGCCAATCGATTGGCACCATGAACACCTAAACAGGATGTTTCCCCACAAGCATAAAGTCTCAAAATGCTTGTTTCACCATTTAAATTGGTTTTTACTCCTCCCATCATATAATGAGCAGCTGGAGCCACTGGAATGGGATCCTTTGTTATATCCAGTCCATATCCTGTACATGTTTTCATGATAGTGGGAAATCTCTCCTGGATTAAAGAAGCAGGCAAATGAGATAAATCCAAAAAAACTTTTTCTGAAGCAGTTACCCCCATTTCTGTCAAAATCGCTCGCACCACAACGTCCCTAGGAGCTAACTCCGCTTGGGTATGATATTGGGGCATAAAACGCTCTCCGTAACGATTTCTAAGATAAGCTCCTTCTCCTCGGACAGCTTCAGAAATTAAAAATCTTGGGGCATTGGCCAAGCTCAACACAGTGGGATGAAATTGAATAAACTCCATATCCATCACTTCAGCACCAGCCCGATAAGCAATGGCAATCCCATCCCCAGTAGCTACATCAGGATTCGTACTATGTTGGTATAATTGACCTACACCTCCTGTGGCCAAAACCACAGCCTGTCCCCGAAACACCTTTAATTGATTTGTTTGGCAATCCATTGCCAGCACACCTTGACAAATATTCCCTTTTACCAATAAATCTACAACCACATGATTTTCTAAAATCTGTATATTTTTTTCTTTCTTTACAATTTTGGTTAAGGCCCTTTGAATTTCTGCCCCTGTAGCATCTCCACTGGCATGGAGAATCCTCCGTCGGCTATGGGCTCCTTCCCTGGTCAAAGCAAGCTCTCCATCTTTGCGATCAAAATTGGCTCCTATTTCAATTAAATCCCGTACCCGTTCCGGTCCCTCACTGACAAGGATATTTACTGCTTCATAATCACACAAACCAGCACCAGCCGCAAGGGTATCTTCCATATGTAATAGAGGAGAATCTGAAGTGCTTAAAGCAGCAGCGATACCCCCCTGGGCTTTATCTGTATTGCTGTCATCTGCTTTGTGTTTGGTAAGCAAGATCACCTGGGCTCCATGTCTACTGGCAGTATAAGCAGTATATAAACCAGCAATCCCGCTTCCAATGATGACATATTTACCCGCATATTGGGGTAACTGCCGGGTATCAAAATTCATTCCATACAATGGAACCATAGCAATTCCCCTCCCTTATCTTAGCTCCTCTAGTCTCCTATCCTTATGCAGGTAAAATCTGTTTTTGATTTAAGATGTTCTCCATTTTATAAATACAGATCCAATGACATCATTTATCTTATATAAGCATCAAAATGATGAAACTAAAATGCCCCTTATCTATTGAATGGATAACATTCGTTCCAAACAATGCAAAGCTTTTTCCCGAATATGGGGCGGTACGGTAACCCGCGGCTCCAAAGTATCCAATGCCTGATATACCTTTTCCAGCGTAGTGGCCTTCATATTAGGACAAACCAATTTGTCAGAGGCTGGATAGAATTTCTTTTCTGGATATTTTTTATGAAATTGGTGCAATAAACCCATTTCAGTACAAACAATAAACTCCTTAGCCTGACTTTCTCCAGCATAGCGCAACATACCTGTGGTGCTAGCCACAGCATCGGCTAAATCCACTACACTGGGCTTGCATTCTGGATGCACTAAAATTTCTGCCCCTGGATGGTTCTCTTTTATTTGCAATACATCTTCCCGGTTTAATCGTTCATGGGTATTGCAATATCCTTCCCATACTGTAATATCTTTTCTTCCTGATTGCTTTGCTACATAATCACCTAAATTTTTATCAGGCACAAACAAAATAGGACGGTCCCCAGGCAATGCTTTGATTACTTTTACAGCATTGGCCGAGGTACAGGCAATATCACTTTCTGCTTTTACTTCTGCACTGGTATTGACATAACAAACCACTTGCACCCCGGGCATTTGTGCCTTTTTTGCCCGTAAGGACTCAGCATCTACCATATCCGACATGGGACAACCGGCTTTTTTTTCCGGCAACAACACGATTTTATCTGGAGACAATATACAAGCGCTCTCTGCCATAAAATGAACGCCACAAAAAACAATCACTTCAGCATCCGTTTCTGCCGCCCGACGGGACAATTCCAAAGAATCCCCTACAAAATCAGCCATATCCTGCACTTCCGGTCGCTCATAGACATGGCTTAATATAATGGCCCGACGCTGTTCTTTACGAATGTGTATTTTTTCCGTTAATTCCTTGATTTTATCTTGCTCCAATCGTATCCGCTCCTTTGCCATAAGACAGATGCCTTAACTAGCATTATATCCATCCATATAACTTTGTGTTTATGGACTCATGAAGACATTCTAATCAAATTTGTAGAAAATTGTCAAGGGGCATCAAACAAGCCATTTTATTCCCTTCATCCAATTTCCCCGGGATGTTCCGCCTTGCGTATTTCTGTAATCTGATTTTTCTCATTCACCATAACCACTGTGGGGGTAAAGGTTTTCGCTTCCTCTTGGGAAAGCATACAATAAGAAATGATAATCACTGTATCACCCGGCTGTACCAATCTGGCAGCAGCACCGTTTAAACAAATGACACCAGCTCCCCTGGGACCAGGAATCACATAGGTCTCAAACCTTGCCCCATTATTATTGTTTACGATTTGAACCTTTTCATGAGGCAAAATACCAGAGGCCTCTAATAAATCAACATCAATGGTAATGCTACCCATATAATTTAAATTCGCTTCGGTTACGCTGGCTTTGTGTATTTTGGATTTAAATAAAGTCAAAAACAAGCCTTACACCTCCAAAATCATATTATCAATCAATCTGGTTTGATTAAATCTTACCGCCAAGGCCAACAAAACCGTACCTGTTAGGATTTCTACTGACTGTAAATCAAGATCTCTTATTTCAATATATTCCACTTGGGCTTCTGGTACAGAAGCAATTGTATGCGCTACTACTTGTATAACTTTCGCAGCGGATCGTTCTCCTTGCTTCACTGCCTCAGCTGCAGCTTGTAATCCTTGATACAACACCGGTGCTTTTTGTCTTTGCAAAGGAGTCAGATAGGCATTTCTAGAACTCATAGCCAAACCATCTGCTTCTCGCACAATGGGTACCCCGTGGATTTCCACTGGCATATTAAGATCCTCAGCCATCCTTCGAATGATCATAAGCTGTTGGGCATCTTTTTGCCCGAAAAAAGCTTTGTCCGGCCATACAATATGGAACAATTTCGTTACTACTGTGGCAACACCACGGAAATGTCCAGGTCGCGACTTGCCACATAAACAATTTGTTAAACTATCAAAATCTATATATGTGGTAAATCCTTGGGGATACATTTCCTCTGCCACTGGACAAAAAACTGCGTCTACCCCTACTGTTTCAGCCATTTGGCAATCCCTTTGTAAATCCCGGGGATATTGTTCAAAATCTTCTCCTGGACAAAATTGTATTGGATTTACAAAAATGCTCACCACCACTGTTTGACAATTCTTTTTGGCTGTTTTCATTAATTGTAAATGTCCTTCATGAAAATACCCCATGGTAGGAACCAAACCAATATTTTTTCCTGCTAAACGTTCCTGCTGAACAAAATTTTTTATTTCTTCCACCGTACGGCAAATTTGCATGATTTTCAACTCCTTTCTATTATCCCATCATCCCCTATAACTCTTTTTGCTTCAAATATACATACCTATTCAAATTCTTTTTCCAATTTTTTTACGATTTCTTTTGATATTTCAAATCCATGTTCTGCCTCGGGAAAGGTTCTATTCTCTACTTCTTGCCGATAGGTGGCTAAACTTCGGGCAATCAATGGGTTCAATTGGGCATAACGTTTTACAAATTTAGGAGATGTCCCGCCATAAAAGCCTAACATATCATGTACCACCAATACCTGACCATCACAATCTGCTCCAGCACCAATCCCAATGGTTGGAATGGAAAGTTTTTCTGTTACCAATCTGGCCAAAGCATTGGGTACGCATTCCAATACCACAGCAAAAGCACCTGCCTCTTGTACTGCAAAGGCATCTTGTATTAATCTTCGAGCAGCATCTTCATCCTTTCCTTGTACCTTATATTCCCCCATTTGATACAAAGATTGAGGGGTTAAACCCAAATGACCCATCACAGGAATTCCGGCGTCTACCATGGCCCGAATGGTTTCTGCCACCTGTTCTCCTCCCTCTAATTTTACAGCTTGAGCGCCACCTTCTTGTAAAAGCCTCCCAGCATTACGCAAACTGTCTTCTTTTGAAAGATGATAGGCCAAAAAAGGTAAATCCGACACCACCATGGCTCTGGATACTCCCCTGCAAACAGCCCTACTATGATGAACCATATCATCCATTGTCACTGGAATAGTAGAATCATAACCCAATACCACATTGCCTAAAGAGTCCCCCACCAATATGGCATCAATGCCTGCTGCATCAACTAACTTAGCCAGGGGAAAATCATAGGCTGTTAACATGGTTATGGGCTTTCCCTCTTTTTTGCTTTTCTTAAAATAAGCTGTGGTTATCCGTTCCATCATGATCCTCCTCATTCAAAATCCGTAACAATTCATTGGCCTGCATATTTGTAATGGCCCCTCTCTTCTGGGCTATCCGTACTGTACGAAGCCCTAAGGTTTGGTATACATGTTGTTCCGCCAGCCCCAGTGGAGCTAAAGCCTTCAAATGGGTCTGAACAGTCTGCACATCGCCCCTGACAATAGGACCTGTTAAAGCCTTCTGAATTCCCACTTGGGCTATATTCTGTAATGTCCCTTGCAATAATGGATACAAAGCTTGAAAAGCCTCTTCCTGGGATAGATCAAAATTGCTGTATAAAGATGTAGCAAAATCAATGAGGCTTACCAAATAATTAGAAGCCACACAGGCAGCTGTATGATACAAAGCTTTATCTTTGGCTTTTATGCAAAAGGCTTTACCATCTAAATCAGCAACTAATTTCTTGCCCAACGGGAGAGCAGCAGGATGTCCTTCCAAAGCAAAATAAGAACCAGGGAGAACAGAACATGCGCTGGACACATTGGCAAAAGACTGTAATGGATGCAAGGACAAAGGAAAAGCCCCTGCCTTTTCCACTCCCATTAATATGGAAGACGGATATGCTCCACTGGTATGTACCACAATTTGTCCTGGGGCAAACCCCTTTTTTTGGTCAATTTCCTCACATACAGATGCAATGGCCCCATCGGGTGTGGTAATCAATACCATCTGAACACCTGTAACCGCTTCTGCAGGAGTTTGACAAACCCTGGCCTTTGTTGCCTGGGCCAACTGAAGTGCAGATAGGTTTGACTTACTGGCTATGGACTGAATCACATAACCTTTTTCCTGTAACAATAACGCCAAAGCACTGCCTACTTTTCCCGCACCGATAATGGCCACTGTAGAATTTGCCAAAATTTCTCCTCCTCCTTACTTTTTGCTGAAACATAGAACCGATTCATTCAACTTATTATAATCACCTTTCCTTTCGTTATAAATGAACAACCTCATTATCGCGAAAAGGTGATCTTTTGTATAACATTCTCCGCGCACCCACATAGCCGGTGGTTTATACTTCGCAAGCTCAATAGGTTCACGATTTATTAAAAAAGCCTTTCGACTACGCAGCCGAAAGGCATACCAAACACCTACCTTCCGTCTCGGTCCATTGTAGTTCCAAGCGGTTTTACTCATCACATTTCAAATAAATGGTATAGTTCCCGCAGGATACTATCCTTTCTGCAAAGCATTGTACCACAGTAAGGAAAGAAGTGACAACCCAATTTTTTATTAAAAAAACAATTTTATTAATTTTCATAACAATTCAAACAATCAATAAATATAATTAAAAACACACCCACAATTTTTTTACAAATCCTTACAGACATTTGGCAACCTATGATATAATGAAAAAAAATAAGGAGCTTTTACCATGGTACCACAAATGATATCCATACAAAATAATCAACGCATCCTTATCCAAGCTTCTTGGCTTTTTGATGGTCAAACATCTGTTCTCCAAAAAAATGCATCATTGTTCATTGTTAACAATATTCTGCATAGCCATACTACTATACCATCTTCTATCCCTTATTTGACGCCAACACAGGTTTTTCACTTTCCTCATTGCACTATTTTGCCTGGTTTGGTGGATTGTCATGTGCATTTGGCTTTGGATAGCTTGGATTTTCAGCATACGTTAAAGCGCTGGAACAGCCCCTCAAAAAATTGGCTCCAAGAAGAACAACACATATTGGAGGCACTACGGCATGGTATTATGGTTTTACGCGATGGCGGGGACAAAAATGGAATTGCTTTGGCCATCAGCAGGCAAAGAAAAAGGGAACACAAAATCACTCCTTTCCTTTGTAGCAGTGGGCCAGCTTTAAGAAAAGAACATTTCTATGGTTCTTTTCTAGGACCAGCTTGTGATCCTCAGGAATTGTCAAAAATCATTCAAGAACGCCGGCATACAGGTGCTACTCACATCAAGGTATTGGTCTCTGGAATCGCAAGCTTTCAGGAATATGGTAAAGTGGGCAGCATCCAATTTACCCAGCAAGAGTTAAATCATTTGGTACAGATTGCAACTTCATATGGTCTTCCTGTTATGGCCCACGCCAGCTCTGATCAAGCGGTACAAATGGCTATAAAAGCAGGGGTTCGTTCCATAGAACATGGCTATTTTATGACCAAGGCCACCTTAAAAGAAATGGCTACAAAAGGCATTGTATGGGTTCCTACCTTGGCAGCTGTAGCCAACCAATTACAAGAAGGTTATGCCCAACAATATACAGAAAAAGAACGGAAAAACATTGCGAAAATGGTACAAAGCCAGCTAGAAATGGTAGCTTTGGCTGGGGAATTCAATGTTCCTTTGGCCATAGGAACTGATGCTGGCGCCAATGGCGTTTTTCATGGCAAAGATTATCTTACGGAACTACTTCTCATGCAAAAAGCAGGTTTATCTACAAGCAAAATCCTCTCTGCCGCTACCTCTGGTGGTGCTGGCTTGCTAGGACTTAACCATCACGGCACTTTTGGTGTTGGACAACCGGTTTCCTGCATCATTGTGCAGGGAAATCCTTTGCAAGATATGCGATGTTTATCCCAAATTCATTCTATTTTTTACCCTGCCTAATACACAAATATCTTTTCAGAACCATTTACATTATGGAAAAAGCAATCGTTTTCCCGATTGCTTTTTGTTCACAATATTTACTGTTATTTTCAGTGTGGCATGGCAAATCACTTTAAGAAACATGATAAGGATGTACTTGATGTTTACCTTCCACCACGCCGGCCAAATCAACGACCCGTCCCATTCCTGGCAAAACCAAATTAGGACATAGTTCTTGTAAAGGAATTAAGACGAAAGCCCTTTCCGCCATATAAGGATGGGGAACTGTTAGCTGACCTGTATTGATAATTTTATCCTCAAATATTAAAATATCTAAATCAATGATTCTTGGGCCCCAACGTATTGTGCGTACTCTACCCATATCATTTTCTATTCTTTGTAACTCTTGTAACAAAGACCAAGGGTCACAGGTACATTGTAACTCTGCCACTGTATTCAAAAACCAATCCTGGGAAACTGGTCCCACAGGATCCGTTTTGTACAATTTGGCAGTTCTTACTATTGTAACCCCCGGAATTGCCCCTAATTTATCCAATGCTTGATAAATATTCGTTTCTTTACAACCCATATTGGAGCCAATCCCGATATATACTATTTTTTTCTCCAAGAAAATCCCGCTCTCCTAATATTTATCCAACTCATGGCCTTTCCCGCTCAATTTCCACTGCCATATAATCAAAGATTCCAGGCACAGGTGCACTGGGTTTTTTAATTACCACCTTTACCCTTTGTACCGAATGATTGATTAAAATCTCTTGGGCAATATTTTCTGCCAAAGTTTCAATTAAATCAACCGATGGACCTGTTATTACCTTTTGGGTTAAATAAAAAACATCAGCATAATTGATGGTTGCATCAATTTTATCTTTTTTACCAGCATTCTGCAATTGTTTCCATAGCTCGATATCCACAGTAAATGTTTGTCCTAATTCTTTTTCCTGGGGCAAAAACCCATGAAAAGCATAAAATTTCATGCCTTTTAGAATGATTTTATCCATCCCAATGCCCTCCCAATGCCCTTGCACGCACCATAGCATCAGTCATCCGGGCCACCCTGGACATTTCTTTTACATCATGAACCCTTACAATATCTGCACCACCTACAATGGCCACAGATACAGTGGCAGCTGTACCCTCTACCCGTTGTTCTACTGGGAGGCCTAATACTTTGCCAATCATTCCTTTGCGAGAGGTGCCAAGAACAACCGGAAGGCCTAGACATGCTAATTCTGGCAAACGATTCATAACCTCCAAATTTTGTTCGACATCTTTACCAAAACCAATACCTGGATCTATTAACATATTATCGCGCTGGATACCAGCTGCCATACCTTTTTGAATGCTGGTTTCAAAGTAATGAATCATGTCCCCCATCATTTCTTGATATTCTGTTCCTGTTTGATTATGCATCAGAATGACTGGCACTTCATAACGGGCCACTACAGCGGCCATATCATTATCAAACCCCAAAGCCCATTGATCATTGATAATATGAGCTCCCTCGGCTAAAACTGCCTCTGCCACTGGAGCCTTGCAAGTATCCACGGAAATAGGCACTGGAACTTCCCGAATGAGTCTTTTTAAAGCTGGTAAAACTCTCTTCATTTCCGTTTCCGCGTCCACTGGAATATGTCCTGGACGGGTGGATTCCCCCCCTAAATCAATGATATCCGCCCCATCCTCTACCATAGACAAGGCATGTTCCACAGCGTACCCAGGATCAGCATACTTTCCTCCGTCAGAAAAAGAATCAGGAGTAACATTTAATATGCCCATGATTAAAGTGCGCATCCCCACTTGAATGCGTTTATCTCTACAAGTCAACCATTTAGCTGAACGGCCTTCCAATCTTGTCAATACTTCTTTGATTTGTTTAGCCAAAGAAGCCAAGCCAAAGGGTTGCATTTTTAATTTGGTCATCAGGCCCGCATATTGCTTTAAAGTTCCCATCAATAAAACATTGCTGGAAGATACGGAAAAATCAAGCACTCCTTTTTCCACCGCTGCTTCTCCCCCCCTGCTCAGCATTTCTTGCTTAATGACACTGGCTTGCCGGGGATCCAAATCATATATTTTCAGCACCCGGTGTATTGCTTTGGGTGCCATCAAAACACAGCCACCTTGTTCTGCGCCAATGCGAACCAATTCTTCCATAGCCTCTTTTTTATTAAGTACTTCTATATTTCTTATTCTTTTCATTCCCATTTTTGTAACGCCCCCACTCACTCATCACTTAAGATCTTTTGCAACTCTGCTTCCCCATATTCAACCTCCACAAACCCCATCCTTTTCTTTTGCTCTTCTAGTTGAGGCATTTTATAACAATCAGCTTTAGCCTGACATTGAAAACAAGGCCGCACAAGGTCATCCGCCAAACAAAGAGTTTTTCCCAACAAACTAACATTTACCTTTTGCTTGTTATGTTCTTGTATGGCTTGTTGAATCATTTTTATTTCCTGAGAACAAAACTCTGCTCTATTTAAAATATCATAAGCAAGTCTTGCCCCTGCCAAGGCATGATCTTCCCCTGTCTCATATTGCACCCAACGACCAATATCATGTAACAAACCAGCAGCATAAATAACCTCCCGTTTGTTTATCCCCTTGTTTTCCTCTTCCATCAGATTGGCTATAAAATTTTCCCTTTGTAATAATTGATAAGTTAATTGTGCAGTTTGAAACATGTGGGCAAAATCATGCTTACAAAATTGCCTATTCATTTCCTTTTGTGCATTTTTTTCTAAATATGTCAGGTAAAAGGCATCTTCACAAATGGCTTTTAGTCTATTCAAAGGGCTCTCCCCCTTTATAAACAAATTGGGTTGTTTCCTGAACATTGTAGCACAGATCAAAATCTTTGCAAACGCAAGAAGCAAGCACAAAATAGTTTTTCATAACAAAAGCCCCGGACATGTCCGGGGCTTTTCGAGTCATCTATGTTTATTAGAATAAACCTTTTACATTACCGTTTTCAGTATCAATATCAATTCTTCTGTAAGCTGGATCAGAACCAGTACCAGGCATCAAGCTAATGGTACCTGTCATGGGGCAAAGGAATTTTGCACCAGCAAAGATAAGAACATCACGTACAGGTAAAATCCATCCTTTGGGAACACCTTTGAGATCTGGCATATGAGATAAACTCAAATGGGTTTTTACCATCATAGTAGCAAAATCTTTGTACTCTGGATTCTCTTCAAACATTTTCGCTTTTGCTTCTGCCTCTGGTGTCCAGGAAACGCCATCAGCACCGTATACCTCTTTGGCAATAACTTCAACCCGTTGGCGCAAAGGCATTTCCAATGGATAGAGATATTTGAAGTCCACTTTTTCATTGCAAGCATCGATGACAGCATCAGCCAATTCCAAAGCACCGTCGCCACCTTTTAGCCAATGCTCAGAAAGAGCACAACGGGCGCCAGCAGCTTCTGCAGCTCTACGTACTGCATTGATTTCATCCTTGGTATCAGTATGGAAAGCATTGATGCAAACAACAGGATTGATGCCAGATTTTTTAACAGTATTAATATGGTGTACCAGGTTCTCACAGCCTTTTTCCACCAAACCCACATTTTCATTGATATACTCTTGAGGCAATGGACGACCAGGAGAAACTTTAGGACCGCCACCATGCATTTTCAAAGCCCGAATGGTTGTGGTCAAAACAGATACATTGGGGGTAAGTCCACTGAAACGACATTTTACGTTCCAGAATTTCTCAAACCCAATGTCAGCGGCAAAACCACTCTCTGTTACGTGATAGTCGAACATTTTCAAACCAATGCGGTCAGCAATGATGGAAGATTGTCCGATGGCAATATTGGCAAATGGACCTGCATGCACCAAAACAGGTTGATATTCTGCAGTACTCATCAAAGTGGGGTTAATAGCATTTCTCATAAATGCAGACATTGCGCCATCCACTTCTAAATCTGCAGTTGTAACGGGGTTTCCTTTTTTATCATAAGCAACAATAATTTTACCAATTCTATCCCGCAAATCCTTCAAATCTTTGGCTACAGCTAGAATTGCCATAATTTCAGAACTTACAGCAATGGCAAAACCGGACTGCATGGCATAGCCATCCATTCTGCCGCCTAAACCAATGACAATATTACGCAAAGCTTGCGCACAGAAATCAATAATCCATTTAAATTCGACTCTGGTGGGATCAATATCCAAACGACGTAAATTACGTTTTGCTAATTCAGCATCATCATAATTTCTTTCGTGTTGCATCCGAGCAGTCAAGGCCACCATACCCAAGTTATGAGCATTCATGATATCATTCAAATCACCAGTAAGTCCCAATGAAAATTCAGTCATGGGAATCGCCAAAGCATTCCCACCACCAGCTGCAGTACCTTTCACATTCATGGTAGGTCCACCTGAAGGCTGGCGAATGGCTGCCCCAACATTTTGACCTCTTTTGCCTAAACCTTCCACCAAACCCATGGTGGTAGTGGTTTTTCCCTCTCCTAGAGGAGTGGGGGTTACAGCTGTCACGTTTACGTATTTGCCATCTGGTCTATCTTTTAAGCGATCAATGATTTTAATAAAATCAAGCTTACAGATTCTTCCATATGGTATTACTTCATCTGGTTTTAAATCCAATCTAGATTGCCAATCTGCCACGGTAGGCATATTTTTTTCAGCCAATTCAGCTATTTCAAAATCCTTTAATTTCGTTGCATCATAAGCCATTGTGCGTTAAAACCCCTTTCTTTTTTCAGTTGATCATAAATTTATGGAGCGAATAAACTAGAAAAATCCCCCCTATACTTTTTCTTATAGGGCTTCCCGTATCAATTGTAGGAACGCCTTACATTAGAAAACTTAATTTACAATGATGTATAGAACACTTCCACATTACCTTTAGTTTTCCTGCCAAATGATTTGAATACTCCCTTTTTTGTCATTATTTTTTATTTTGCAGAACCCTGCTTAAAAATTTTTCCTTGGAGACAATATATCGTTCATGTAATCCTTTTCCTACCAACTGAATTTCATCTTTTACTTCCACTTGAAATAATAAACGCTTGCCTTCAATGGCCACTAATTCTGAAAAAGCAGTCATCTGCATTCCTTGGGCACTGGCAGCTACATGCTCTATCTCTACCTTTGTTCCTACAGTGGTGATATCACTGGCCAAATAAGGAGCCACAGAAGTGTATGCCGCTTTTTCTAATAAAGCAATCATAGCCGGTGTAGCATATACTGGAAGCTCACCGCTTTCTAAGGCAATGGCTGTATTATGGGAATCCACTTTTTCAATTGCCAATCCTTTTATACCCAAGGTGAGAGATGACACTCTACTTCCTCCCATCACAAAACACATATATTCTCCATAATAATGGAATTCCAGCAAGATTTTGAAATAGTAAATGAGTCAGATGTTTATACTGACTCATTTACTGCTTTATGCTTCATATATCCACTGATCCTGATTCCTTTTATAATCTGTAAGCTCATTTGCCTGAAAAAAGATACTGATTTCTCTTTCCGCACTTGCCACAGAATCAGAACCATGAATGATATTTCTTCCTATATCCATTCCATATGTAGCTCGGATGGTTCCTGGGGCAGCTTGTAAAGGATTGGTAGCCCCCATCATTGTCCGGGCCACTGACACCGCTTCTTTTCCCTCCAATACCATTGCCACCACAGGGCTAGAGGTAATATAATCCACTAAAGATTGAAAAAAAGGTTTGCCTTTATGTTCTCCATAATGTGTCTCTGCCATTTGTTTAGGAATTTGCAACATTTTTAATGCTACTATTTTCAAGCCCTTTCTTTCAAACTGGCTAATGATTTCACCTACTAAGCCTCGTTGTACACCATCTGGTTTTATCATAACATAGGTTCTTTCCATTTTCTATCTACGCCTCCTATTTCATCTCAAGCTTGCAAAACATAAAGCATTTTATTTTAGGAAACAAAAGGATAGTTCCATTTCCAAAACCACCCCTTTGTATAACCTCTGTCTTAATCTTTTCGCAAATTTGTTCCTGCCTGTTGCATCAATGCTTCAAATTCATTGGCCTCAATGGTTTCTTTCTGCATCAGAGTATTGGCAATCAATTGTAAAGTACTCATATGCTCTAACAACATACTCTTTGCTCTATGGTAACTTTTATCCATAATGTTGCGAACTTCTTTGTCTATGCTGGTGGCAACTTCTTCCCCATAGTTGCGATCCCTTGAAATATCTCTTCCCACAAAGGGGGTTTCTGTTTTATTTCCTAAGGTCATTGGGCCTAATTCATCACTCATACCATATTCCATGATCATCCGCCGCACAATCTCTGTGGCACGCTCTAAATCGTTTTGAGCGCCTGTACTGATTTCTTTTAAAACCACATCTTCTGCCACACGTCCCCCAAGTAACATGGTCACTTGATCCATAAGCATGGATTTTGTCATGTAATAACGATCTTCCTTGGGTAGCAATAATGTATATCCCCCAGCTCTTCCCCTGGGAATAATAGAGACCTTATGCACTGGATCTGTATTGGGCAGTAGATATCCTACCAAAGCATGCCCTGCTTCATGATAGGAAACTAATTTTTTCTCCTTATCACTGATTACTTTGGATTTTTTTTCTGGACCAGCAATCACTCGTTCGATGGAATTTTCTAATTCCGGCATATCAATCACTTGTTTATTAAACCTAGCAGCCAATAGCGCTGCTTCATTGACCAAATTAGCCAAATCTGCTCCAGTAAAACCTGGAGTTCGGCGGGCCAAAACATCCAAATCAACATCTTTTGCCAAAGGTTTTCCCTTTACATGCACCTTTAATATTTCTTTACGTCCAGTTAAATCAGGTACATCCACTACAATTTGGCGATCAAAACGTCCAGGACGCAATAAGGCAGGATCCAAAATATCCGGTCGGTTGGTAGCAGCAATGATGATAATGCCTTCATTGGCAGCAAAACCATCCATTTCTACCAACAGCTGATTTAAGGTTTGCTCCCGTTCATCATGTCCACCACCCAAACCAGCGCCCCGCTGCCTACCCACAGCATCAATTTCATCAATAAAAACAATACAGGGCGAGTTTTTTTTCGCTTGTTCAAACAAATCCCTTACCCTGGAAGCCCCAACCCCAACAAACATTTCTACAAAATCCGAACCACTGATACTAAAAAATGGTACCCCTGCCTCCCCGGCTACTGCCCGGGCCAAAAGGGTTTTTCCTGTTCCTGGGGGACCAAACAATAAAACCCCTTTGGGAATTCTAGCTCCTAATTCATTATATTTTTTAGGACTTTTCAAAAACTCAACAATTTCTTCCAGTTCTTCTTTGACTTCATCTGCTCCAGCCACATCAGCAAAGGTCACTTTTTTCTTTTCATCATTGTGTAGTTTTGCTTTGCTTTTCCCAAATGACATGACACGATTCCCGCCACCTTGGGTTTGTTGCATAAGGAAAAAGAATAATAACACCAGTAACAAAATGGGTAACATACTGGTAATTAAACTCAATAACCAATTGGGCTTTGCTGGTGGCACAACTTTATAGGAAACCCCTTTTTCCTCCACCAATGTCTCTAAACGAGGATCCTGCTCTCGTCCCAGGGTTTCAAAACTATTTCCATTCTTTTTCTTTCCTGTAATGGACAATGTTTTATCCCCTGGCTGCACTACAATAGAAGATATCTCACCCTTTTCCAGAGATTCTATGAATTGTCCATAATCGATTATATCCGGTTTTGCTGTATCAAAACTATTATAATATTTTACAAAAAAAGTAATAACCAAAACGATTAACAAATAAATACTCAGGTTCTTCAGGACCCTGTTCAAACACGCCACTCCTTCCGAGTCCATTCGCCAATAATGGGTTTTCTATCATAAAGAATTACTGCTTTTGATGTTATGCATGGAAATCCTGTAATTCATATTCTTCACATAATTTTTAAATAAATACATGTTTTTGTATGTTCAGTTACTTTAAACTTTTCTCCTGGACTCACCCCTCCAACCCATGCAATTTCTTCACCACATACCACCAAGGGGAGTAAATCCCTTTGCTCCTGGGGTATTTTTCGATTGATTAAAAACTTCTTTAATTTCATTGGCTGTTGTAATCCCAAAGGCCAAAACAAATCCCCCTCTCGTCGGCGTCTCACAAAGAGAGGCAATTGCATTACCTCAAAATCTAACAGAACTTCTGTAGAAGGAAGCTCTTTGGGCTCTCCCACTGCAGCCAGTTCCACCTTAGATGATTCTATGTAACAACCTGTTTCTTCAATCAATATGCGTCCTGGTATGTTGATAGGATAGCAGTATTCAGGAATATCCTGCTTATTTTGGACTGTAAATTCCACACAACCATATCGTTTCCACAATAAAATCCCATTCGGCCAGCTCATCTTTCCAACATCTAAATAATTTCCCAAAAACATAATGGTTTTCTCTGTCTGTTCATAGGTAAGAAGTTTTTCAGCCCCACTTAAATCTTTAAATATTTCCCGACAAATGCGTCGCTGAATGGCCACGGGCACTGCATTCCATTCTTCCAAAGATAAAATAATTTTTCCTAACTCCTCTTGCACTGTCAATCTATTTTTCGTTGCTATCATCACTTCTTGCAGATATTCATCCTCATCCCTCACAATTTTGGATAAACGATTGAGGGATTGCATCACCAAAGGATTATATTGTTGTAAGCAAGGAATTAATTCCATCCTTACCCGATTGCGCATATACACCAACTTATGATTGGAAGCATCTTCTCTATATTGTAATTTCATGTCTTGACAATAAGCATGAATTTCACACCGCTGACTCTCTAATAAAGGCCGTACAATATAATCACGCACAGGTGGTATTCCTTTTAAACCAGAAAGCCCTGCCCCTTTTAATACATTCATCAATACTGTCTCTGCCTGATCATCTGCATGGTGCCCTAAGGCAAGTTTATTGGCTGCTGTTGCCTGCAATACTTGCTGGTAAAAATGATAACGTATTTTTCGAGCAGCCATTTGAGCACTATATCCACTCTGTATCTGATATGCAGGTACATCGATATGTTGTACATAACAAGGCACCTGATAATTTTGGGCTAAGGCGGATACCCACGTTGCATCAGCCCGTGATTCTTCCCCTCGAAACATATGATTCAAGTGGCATACCAAAAGATGGATTTCTAACTCTTTTTGCAACATGAAAAGGGTATGCATTAATACAACAGAATCAATTCCACCGGAAACAGCCACCAGCACTTTGTCGTGGGGCTGTAACATACTGTATTTGACTATTGTATGTTTAACTTTGGCTAAAAAATCCAGGAAAAGACACCACCTATATAAAAAACAATTCCATTCAATCTAGAAAAATTTAGGCCCTATTATAATATGTTTTACTAAAATTCCACAAGTTTACTCATATTCCTTCTCAAATCAACACAAAAACCCTCAATAAATGATACTTCTATACATTCACTTTTAACCCATGATATTTTAAAAATCACCTTCATTTTTAATTGAAACATTCATTTTATTCACACTTCCAGGAAACAAATTTAATTCATAAAACAGCTTATTTTTATTTTACTTTATTTTTCAAGGCAAAAATTTTAGTGATAATCTATCATTTTTATCACAACCACAGTCATATCATCCTTCTTTTTTCTGCTGCCATTCTTAGCCATACTTAATAACAATTGAGCCAGCTCCTCTGGAGATAATTGTGCTGCCCCATGTAATGCCTTCAAAAGCCAATCCTCTGTATTTTTTTGATCCATACAGCTTTCCTGTACACCATCAGTAACCATCACAATGATGTCATTGGGTTCCAATTGTTTCACCGCACTGCTTATGTGTATATCATTCACAATACCCACAGGCAAAGAATTTCCGGTTATGGGGGTTACCTTTTTACCTCGAATTAAATAACTGGGTGGTGAAGCAATTTTCATGATCTCCCCTTGTCCATGATATAAATCAATCATTGTTACATCAACTGTGCAAAATGTTTCTTCTGGAAGCCTAAGCATTAAAATAGAATTTACTGTTTTCAAAGCCAATGATACATCAAACCCAAACTCTAACAAATGCTTGATAATGGCTATGGTGGTAGAACTTTGAAAGGCAGCCATTTCTCCGCTACCCATTCCATCACTGACAATGGCAACAAATTTGCCGCCACCCAATTGAGCAAAACAATAACTGTCTCCACTTATTTCCTGTTCATTTTTACTGGCCACAGCAACTGCTGTCTGGACATCAAACTGTAGCCCTTCATAAAGACGAAAGGTACATGTTTCTCCAGCTTTCATTCCTTGGCATAAGCATCCACTGGCATAATAATCCTTATCCAATACAGCAGATACAGCTGGCGCTGCCTTATAGCGACAATCATAAACTCCCTCACAGGCTTTGCCAGAGATCACCACCTCTCCATGGCCGTCATATTGCAATCCCTTTACCATATAAGGATAAAAACCGGAATCCTTAATTCTTTGTTTCAAAAAGGCATCCATATCTCCACCCATGCCACTTTGAACCGCTGTTTTCTCAGCAACACGTTCCATTACTTCTACCACACCAGCCAATTGTTCCCCCAAAAGATTCCTACTTTCTGATAACTTTTTACTCCAAAACTGATTCAACTCATAAGCATCATACAAACAAGAAACTGTGATAGACATTTCCCTTGGTCTGGTACAACGTCTTCTCATATCCCCTGGCATATCTTCTGGGGTAACGCGACCAAATGTTTCCACAGAGGCCAACATCTCTAGGGTTTGCTGATAGGTTCGATAATAATCCTTTTCCCAACAAACACGGTATAATCCGCACCCAAAACATACTTTATTTTTTATTTCTCTTAATAAGGCTTCCATATCCCTATCAGCAGCACCAGCCTGTACCACTGGAGACACATGTTGAAAAGCCCCGGCAATTTCTTTGATTAATATACAAAGATCATGTATTTTTTCCTGATATACATGATTTGTTTTTGATTCTATTTCCTCAGTAAATACAGGGGTTAAGCCTGGTGATAAGGTCGTTTTCATTGCTTGCACCCATTTATGGGGAATCAAAAAAAACAAGATAAAAGCGATAAATATTTCTCCTATCATGATGGTTATTTTAGCAAAATCATTCACATAAATACACAAAATAATGTTTGCCAACAAAAAACCAACACATACACCAATTTTCCCCATATTTTTTCCCAATCCAGCAATCACACCACCAAAGGCATAAGAACCTACCAATAAAGGCATGGCAGTAAATGCCATTCCCGGAACAATCCCTGCCAAAGCACCAGCTGCCGCTCCGATTCCTGCTCCCCCAGCTAAAGCGCAAATCATAATCAGCACATTGCTTAATACTGCTTTTATATGGAACATACCGATTTGTAGGTCACCAGTACCAGCTACAATGCCTCCTAAAACAATCAGAATATAGACAACTTCCTCTGAAGCCAGAGGCTTACATGCTTTCATACCAATGAATGATTTATGCGCCATCAATAATACTGGCGTCAAAGCAGCAGCAAAAATACCTTCAAATACAAGATTGATATAAGATAAAACTTCTCCTTCCCCAAAACTTATCAAGGATCCTTTGATAGATAATGTCAAAGCAAACACAGCAACAGTGGGCCACAGCCATTGATTCATATATCTATCTGGCATGGCACGTATAAAAAAATAAATTCCGTAAACTGTAAGAACCTCTCCTAATAATTGTGTCCCTTGGCAAACAGTACATAAGCCTAAACATATTGATAAAGCAGCAAAAATACCACTCCATCCTTTAAAATAGACAGCACAAGATGCTGCATAAGCAGGGATAAAGGGCATTAAAGCCCCAAATAAAACCGCCCTACCAAGAAGAACGCCTCCTCCACTCCACAATAATATATCAGGTTTTAACAAATTTCTTAGTCCAGCAAGCAAATTACTCCATAAGTTCCCATCTTTTCTTTGCCAATTTTTTTGTTTTTTATCCTTTCGCTGATAAGGATATACTTCCACTTTTTCAAACAAATACCCACCCCCGCTAATCTCTCTCCTATCAATTATAATACGGGGATAGGGAATTATATGTCATTATTAGTAATATATTACATTTTTTATTTCGACTTTTTCTCCCATTCCTCTGGCTAATCCATATAACAAACCTGTTTCACTCACAACCAAATCCTCTTTTTTTAAATATGACATGATCAATAAAACGATTCTCATCCCTGCTACAATGATATCCGCACGGTCCTCGGGTAAACCAGGCAAATGTCTACACCCTTTCACCCCAGCCTTCATGCATGTATCCAATAAAGTCGCCACCATATTCCTAGTTAAAATATGCCCATGCACTTTTCTGCCATCATATTGAACTAACTTTAAATCCATGGCTGCTAAAGTGGTTATTGTTCCTCCAATTCCCACTATAGCTCCCTGAGAATCATTTTTTATTTTATCTAACACAGGTTTTAACATAGCAAGAATTTGTTTATCTGTTTGCCGCCCTTCAGTCATACGAACAGCACCTACCTGTGTACTGACACAAGCCAATACTTCCTTTTCGAACCAAATAAATTCTGTGCTTCCTCCACCGACATCCACGACCACAGGATAAGCATCGGCCAATTTTGTATTCCTGCTGACCCCGTAATATCCCCAAAAAGCTTCTTCTTGACCAGATAAAACCTTTACGGTGAATCCTGTACGCAACTGTACCAGCTGCAAAAAATCATGCTGATTTAAAGCATCACGTACAGCACTGGTGGCACAAAGCAATATATGTTCCTGTTGTACATCATAGCTTTCTATCAACACAATAAATTGTTGAATTGCTTTTACTGTACGCTCCATTGCTTCAGCCAATAAAAGCCCTGCTTGGATTCCTTCCCCCAGGCGAGTGGTTGCCAAATGTGTACATAGGGGTTCTGTCTTTCCTGTTGCATCTACCAGAGCAATCAAAAGACGAACAGAATTGCTACCAATATCAATCGCTGCTACCTTTACCCATTTATTTTTATCTAACATTTCTTTTCTCCTAAAAAATAATAAAAGCATTCCCCCGGAATGCTTTGCATTTCACCATGTAATCTTAAACTTTTTCTAACGACTGGGGCCTCCGCGACCTCCTCTTTTTGCATCTGTATTGCGCCTTAATGTTTGCATCCGTTCATCACTATCTTTTAAGAATCGTGAAAGCTTATCCTCAAAAGATGACTCGAATTTTTTACGTACCACAGGTTTCTTTTCTCTCACAGCCGCAGGGGTAGTAGTTGTGGGCGCCTTCGCTTGCTTAATGGAGAGCGCTATCTTCCCCTGGGGATCCACTGATATTACTTTGACTTTCACCTTATCATTTTGTTTTAAAAAATCTTTTACATCTTTCACATATACATCAGATATCTCTGAAATATGTACAAGTCCAGTTTCCCCTCCGGGAAGTTGCACAAACGCACCAAAATTAGTAATCCCAGAAACTGTTCCCTCCAAAAGGCTGCCTACTTCCAACGGCATTGTTTTACGTTCCTCCCTAACAAAAAACTTAGTTAGATTATATGCAAATGCATACCACAGTGTCAAGAAATGTTTTATAAAACATTTCAATTCATTTTATTTTTATTGTTCATTGCCTTCTACAGGTACAATCCGTGACTCTCCTGGCTTCACCAAATTCAATTTTTCTCTGGCCATTTTCTCCACATAAGCATCGGACTGCGCCATTTTGAGCTCTTGCTTTAATTCATCATTTTTTTGTTGCAACTCATTCACTTGCGCTTGAATTTTTTCCACATCCTGCTGCATAACATATAATCTACCAAAATTTGTCCCGAATGAAATAATCAAATACATAAATAAGAATAATGCCAAACAAATCATTAATTTAATGCCATGTTTAAATACTTTTCTTTTTTTTGCTTTTCCAGGTGATTTTGCATCAAAAAAATCATATATATTATTTCCCTGGGAGACCATAACCAAATCTCCTCCTATCCAGATTTCTCTTCCACCCAAATCACACTAATATTTATGCTGCTATGTATTGTTTTTACTTTCTGATTGTTCGTATATATTCTATATTGCCAATACATTCTATATTGCTAAGTCTTTTCCTCCTACAACACAAGTTTATTTTCGCAATATATTTATCAAGAAAGCAATACAGTTTATTCATGCAAAAAAGAAAAATAAAGACTACCGCGGATAGTCTTTACTGTGCCTGGCAGCACCATTGAAGATTATGACAATGCATGTTTTGGGATATGCACCGAATTTTCCGATCTTCTGTCCATATCCTCTATTCAACTTAGGCCCCAAAACCTTCCCAATCCTTTAAGGAGGCTCATACCAACCAACATGTATTGTATTATATGCAAGCATATACACCACCCCCAGGCAAACATTTTTTAATACCCGATGCAAACATAGATTGCTCATTTGTGCACACTATCTTTTAGGTGTAGAGTATACTCTATATTAGTAATCAATATTTTACCTTTAAAGCCCTTCCAGGGAAATATGTTATCTAAGAAGCAAACAATGCCCCTTTTAGACGCGGAAGATAAATCCACCGCCACATTTACATTCTATATGCAGTTTTTTATCAAACCCTTAGCAACAGGAATCAGACCCCCTCTCCCTCCAACAAGAATTTTTTTTAAAAAGTACTTTCTATTTCCAGCATCTAAATCGGCGACCATACTTTCTGCCACCATGTTAACAGATGCTTTTTAGCAATTTCTCTGACAACCTGGCTATGGAATATCCATAAAATACCAATTCATTGATATTATGGTACCATATACTGTATATATTATGTCAAGTATAATTTTATCTTTTTTTTAAAATTTATATGGCTATATCTTCGTTTTAATAGATTTATCGCTTATTATCTATTTTTTTTATTTTATAAAATCTATCCTTTGAACTCATTATTTTCGCTTAAACAATTTTCCTATTCGTTCAAGGGGATGTAAGCATTTTCCCCCCACCTTTTTCATTCCATTCCCTCCCAAGACAAACAGCCTGCTTATCCAACGAAAAGGAAAAACAACAATCAAAATAACAAATTTAAATGGCGCCAAAATGATACGCAATATAAAACGAAATATACTGATTATCAAAAATAGTATTTTCCCTAACCAACGAAAAAAAATAGTGAGCCAATAACAAGTGCATGTTCTAAGCCAACGCATATATACAAAAATACCCACAAGAAGTCCTAAAAAAACATAAATTCTTACTTCCCCGGCATTACACCACAGCAGTACAAAAAAGAAAAGACAGGTAAAAACAAGCCAGAATAGGATATCTCCCAACATAGTTCCCATTCTTCTTAATCTTAGCCTGTCCCGGAGGATTCGATACATGTCATATAACACACCAGATAAAATCCCAGAAACCATTACAAAGAAAAAAATTTTTATTTGTTCTCCCAGGGGCAAATTCCGCACCCCCTTTCCTTCAAGCTATGGTTTGGTTTTATTTTAAGATTCTGTTCAATAATCCACGCCCTTTGTTACCAGGCATTTTATTTTCATTGAATTCTATTGCTGATATATATCCTTCCACAGTAAGCTTGCCTTCGTCTAAATTTAATTGTGTAATATGCAAATTAGCACCTTTAAGACATAAATAACCCAAGGTAGTATCAAGATCTACTTCACTTTCATTAAAGGTCCCAACCTGTTTTACACCTTCTAAGGCCAAATGTTTTCTTTCTAACAAAACAAGTTTGTGCCCAACCCCTTCCATGGTTTAACCCCTTTCTCCCACTGAAATCCCTTATCTTTAGAATATTGATTTCTATGGATTGGTTTTCTTTTATATCTATGCATGGAAAAGAAAAAATATAAAGGTTTAGAATAATTATTTTAAAACAAAAAAAAGTGGCTATTCACCACTTTTTTTACCATAACTTTTTTATTTCTATATCTTTGAAGTAAAATTTTACTATATCTTGGGGAGATTTTCCTAAGGTGGCCAATCGTTTCGCCCCCCATTGACACATACCCACACCATGGCCGTACCCTTTGCCAACGAAAATCATTTGATTTCCTTGTATAAATATTTTATCCAAAAGCATAGAACGAACCTTATCACCGCCTAAGGCAAGTCTTAAGGCAGGCCCCCCCACCTGTACCTGGCCAATTTGTATTGTTTCCGCTCTTCCAGAATCACCTTTTTGAAGTATGACAGCTGTTTGAATGGCGCCAGGATCCGTACCAGTAACTTTTTTTACTGCAGCACGTACTTGTTCCAAAGGAATGGCCGCCTGCCAATAACGATTTTCATCCGTAGTAATGGACAAACAATCATCTTTCACGCCTACTTGCAAGTAATCTGTGGGGGTTTTATTATAAGCCAAACCCTCCCAAGCTGAAGCTGAAATTCCTCCATCACAAGCGGAAAACCACGCTTTGATGTATTCCCCTTGGAATGTGGCAACTTGTCCCCTGGTACTCTCCACTGCTTGCCTCACAGCATCATTAATGCGGCTAGGATCATAGGCCTGAAATTCTTCAACACTGGTGGAAGCGTCAGTTCCATGCAAATCTCTTACCCGACCAGCAACGATATTCTCCATGGTAAAGGTGCGGGCCAATATGGCCTGGGCTGCTAGGGCCTGTATGGGCCAGGAAGGTTCCATTTCAGCAGCAACCACTCCAGTAATATATTCTTCCATCATGATTTGCTTTTTTTCACCAGTATCATTGATAAATAAACTGATTTTAGGTTCTTCTTGGATATTTTCCTGCGACCATTTTTTCTGAGGCTCTTGGCCGCATGAAGTACCCCATAAGACCATACAACACAACGCCATGACCATACACAATCCCTTACATAGCCTACTGTTTTTGGGCATCGTACCCCCTCCTGCTTATATAATTTTGTCAGCTGTACATGCAAATATCAAAATAAAAAAATTTAAAAAATAAATGTTAAATTAATTTATCCTTGGTGGTTATTTTGACCTTAATACAACAAAATATGCCCTAAAGATTTAGCTACAAAAATACCAAAACATCGAGACTTAGTATCTCGATGTTTTGGTATTTAATCAATTCTACTCCAAGTTCATATTATATTTTATACAGTTTCTTTTTCTGTATATGTATCCTCTAACAAACGATACAGATCTCTCGCTTGTTTTGCAGGTACATTTTCTTGCACAGAAAGAATTTCAAACTTTATCATTCTTGAACCAAATTGGATACAAATCAAGTCCCCAGGTTTCACTTCTGTTCCTGCTTTGGCAGAACGTCCATTTAGCTGAACTTGACCGCTGTCACAAACCTCTTTTGCCAGGGTGCGTCTTTTGATCACGCGGGAAGTTTTTAAAAATTTATCCAATCTCATGGGCACATATTCCCCCATAACAAGTCTGATATCAGACACATTCCCCTACCAATTTTTTCATGATAAAACGGCATCACGCAACGCTTTGCCGGCCTTAAATACAGGTACTCGGGCAGCAGCAATATCAATTTCTTCCCCGGTTTGAGGATTACGACCTTTACGCGCAGCTCTTTCTTTTGTTTCAAAGGTACCAAAACCAACCAATTGCACCTTATCTCCCTTTGCCAACGCTTCCTCAATAGCTGACAAAATAGCTGTAACAGCTTTATCAGCATCTTTCTTGGTTATTTCAGCTTTTTCAGAAACCTGTGTGATGAGATCAGCCTTGTTCATGAAATACCCCCCTCATAAATTGCGTATCAATGCCATAGTGTATTCGAGATATTTACAAAATTTCCTTCTGTAATAAAGATAAATCCTATAATTTTATGGATTTTTCATGTTTTTTTGCTTTTTCCCAGTACCCATCTAATTCCTGCAATGAAAAATCCGTTATTTGTTTGCCTTGCTTTTGGATTTCTTTTTCCATCCATTGAAAACGATACATAAATTTATGTATAGAACCAGCCAAAGCCACTTCTGCGTCAATTTCTAATAATCTTGATAGATTCACCACAGCAAATAAAACATCCCCTATTTCAAGCTCCTGTTGCTGTCTATCTTTCTGGACAATGGCTTCTTTGACCTCTTCAATCTCTTCATATACCTTGTCCAAGGCGCCTGCAAAAGTAGGCCAGTCAAACCCAACTTTTGCTACCTTTTTTTGCACTTTTTGCGCTTTTATCAAAGCCGCTGCATGGAAGGGAATGTTATCTAGCAAAGAATTAGATGCAGTAACATTTGCTTTTTTTTCTTCTTTCTTTATAGCCTCCCAGTTCACCAATACTTGGTTGCTATTTGTCACTTCCACATCACCAAAAACATGGGGATGACGGCGAATCATCTTTTCTGTAATGGTTTCAATGACATCATGCATGGTAAAGTGATTGTTTTCTGAAGCAATTTGGGCATGAAAAACAACTTGTAACAATAAGTCTCCCAATTCTTCGCAAAGATTATACATATCGCCTTCAAAAATAGCATCCAAAACCTCATAGGATTCCTCTAACAAGTATTTGCACAATGAATGATGGTCTTGTTCCTTATCCCAAGGACACCCCTGTGGGGATCGCAAGGTAGCCATTACTTCCACCAAAGGATCCAAAGGATATTGCACAGATTGTGTATGATTTACCCTGGGAGGAAGATATAAACAGGTTAAATGATCCAACCAATCCAAACGATCCAATTCATACAAAGGTATGGTCACTTTCTTTTCTTCCCCAGGCACCCCAGCTGCACGTATTACTATAATTTGATGCTCTGCAGGATAATCCTCAAGCAAAGACAGCTTTATATCTGAGGCAATAAACTGATTGTAAACTTGTGTCACAATGGTACCCACTGTAGGATCAGGCTTTTGCTGCCCGAGGCTCAGTCCATCTACCAAATGAAATCCTGTAACAGGATCAATATGTAAAGCAACAAATATTGCATCTATAAAACTCATGGCTGGTAATATTTTGGTCTTAATCCCTGATTCTTTTGCCTTTATCATAATCAAACGAACGGATTCTTCTGCCACCATAGGATGGCCAGGCACAGCATACATAATCCGTTCTTTTTGGGCTAAATCAATGATTTTATTTGCAATAAAAGTATACACTTGTTCAAAACAATCCATTTGTTCATAAATATCATCAAAGGTATGAAAAGCAAAGCCCCGTTCTTTTAACCACAATGCCACTGGATGTATGCCAGTTCTTAACCAAACCACAGTATCTCCAGATAATTCATGCAAAACGGAAAGAGGCAACGCATAAGGATCTCCAGGACCTAACCCAGCGATAATCAATGTTGCATCAGACATTCTGTATCCCCCTCATAGTAAAGAACACCTAAAGCCTCTCATAAACGCATAAAAAATTGCTAAGCAACATATAGAAAAGCCAGTGCAAAATTTCTTCTCCACCGGCCAGGTATTTTTCATATGCATCCATTTGGGATGTATTTACCTCAATCCTAGTTAAAACCTTTTTAACCAGGATTGAGGCATACATATCATTGTTCCATTTGCTTGGCCAAAAATCCGGCAGCTGTTTCAGCTAATTTAAGCTCCATTTCACCCATTTTTACATCTGGCTCTTTGGAAGCTAAAATCACTGCTCCAATGGGATCTCCTGCAGCAATAATGGGAGCAATGACTTCTGAAGAATATTTGCCATTATTATCTTGCAGAATAGACTCTTGCTCTAGAGTATCATCCCCTGAATCATTCACCACAATTGCCGTGCGACTCTCCATTACTTTCTCTACAGCCGGACCGATGGATTTATTGATGTATTCTTTCTTTGGGCCCCCTGCCACAGCAATGATGGCATCCCTATCAGCAATACAAGCAATATGTCCCAGAGCTTCATAAAGGGAGTCAGCATATTCCTTAGCAAAATCGCCCAGCTCACCGATGGGCGAATATTTTTTTAAAATCACTTCGCCTTCACGGTCTACAAATATTTCTAATGGGTCACCTTCACGGATCCGTAAAGTTCTCCTAATTTCTTTTGGTATAACAACTCTACCCAAATCATCGATACGACGTACGATTCCAGTAGCTTTCATTGATCATCCTTCCCCCCTTTTCCTGCAAAAACTTGCGAATTGACTTTCACAGATAGTATATAGCGGAAGGAAAGGATTTATTCATTTTTTACCAATGCCCCCAAAGTAAATTTTCATATTTCGAGATTATTCGGTTTTCTTTTCATCTTTATTTTGTGAAGAATCAGAAGTCTTTTCTTTGCTTTCTAACGTATTATGCACATCTGCTTTCTCACGCAGTTCTTTTACATAATCTGCAAAGACCTCTTGCTTTTTCTGGTTTTCTAGATCATCCATAATTTGGGGTTGCACTTGTTCAAATGGTGTGATTGTACTAGGTGTTATTTTTTCCAATTTTATAATATGATAACCAAATTGAGTTTTTACAGGCTCCAAGGTATATTGTCCTGGGGTTAAGGCCATGGCTGCTTTTTTAAAATCATTATCTACATTTTGGTCGTTCTCTGCAAATACATATGCCCCACCTTCTACTGCTGTTCCTGGATCCTCAGATTTCTCTTTTGCCAAAGTGGCAAAATCTCCCCCTTGAGCCAATTGATTTAAGACGGATTCTGCTGCTGTCATAGCATTGGCTTCCACTTCAACCTGACTTCCTGTTTTATTTTGGGTTGAAAACAAAATATGTTTTACTTCATATTGTGCGGCTGTGGTATATTTATCCACATTGCTTTGATAATATTCTCTGGCTTGTTCTTCAGTAGCTGGTTTGACATCTGCAGTTACTTTTTCTTGCAACTTAACGATTAAATCATTTTTCTCCAATAAATCCCGCAATTTAGGTTCTGTATACCCTTGAGAAGCTAAGGCAGCTTTATATTCCGCATCATCTTGAAAACCATCCTTAAATTCTTTCATTTGTTTATCAATTTCTGCTTTATCGATTTTAAATCCTTGCTTTTTGGCATCTTGGAGCATAAGTTCCTGATTTATTAAATTATCCACCACTTGGGATTTGATAAGTTCCAGCATAGAGGAAGCTTCTTTACTTTCCAAATCCAGCCCCATTTGGGCATATTGCTTTTTCAGCCCATTCATTTGTTCATCCACTTGCTCAGCTGTGATATTCACACCATTTACAGTGGCCACCACATTGCCACCACACCCAGCCAAAAGCGATACGCTTAGTACCAAAGGTAAAACTATTTTTATTATTTTTTTATACAAAATCATCCCCCCAATAGCAAAATTATATAGTTCCTCTGCAAAATCCGCAATAGCCAAACCAAATATTTATCTATTCCTTATCTTCAGTTCAAAACAACAATTCCATACCCTTT
>CATZDY010000022.1 GCA_958417755.1 uncultured Peptococcaceae bacterium | reverse complement strand
CCTATAACAAAAAATCTGTCTGAAAACATTTGTTTTCAGACAGACTGTGGTGCGGATGAAAGGACTTGAACCTTCACGGGTTGCCCCACTGGATCCTAAGTCCAGCGCGTCTGCCATTCCGCCACATCCGCATATGGTATTTTTTATCGTACCATATCTAAATAATTTCGTCAAGAAAGAAAAGAATAATAGTTTTAAAATTAATTCAACACTCATTTTCATAGAAAATCAATGTATTTTTAAGATCATCACTTTATTCTTTAACATATAAAAAATAATAGCTTCAATTGTATGAAGCAAAATATCACTCTAAATTTACTGGATTACATCTTTATACATTCTCTTAAGCCTTATATCTCCATATTAGAAGGATATTTTAAGATAAGATTGCCTTTTCGACAAAATCAGCACAGCATCATTCCAAATCTTTTGCCTGCATAATTTATAAAAAGAAATAATAGTTTTTCTTTGTAATCTGCGAAACTTATGGTATCATGTTAGTAAGTAATCCATAGATTAGGTCATCCATCTCCCTCTCCTGTTTATCCAATGGTAGCAGGGGATCACTGCGGTACCCTAATTAGCCATGGATACAACATTCCTAGAAGGAGAGTGCTTATATGTTTGAAGATCGTTATTTAACCTGTCGTGATTGCGGCGAAGAATTTGTTTTTTCTGCTTCTGAGCAAGAGTTTTTTGAGGAAAAAGGATTTACCAATGATCCTGCCCGTTGCCCCAAGTGTAGAGCTAATCGCCGGAATCAAAACCGTCAAGGTGGACGTCAAGAACGGCAGATGCATCCTGCGGTATGTGCTACCTGCGGCAAAGAAACAGAGGTTCCTTTTAAACCCCGGGGGGATAGACCTATTTATTGTAAAGAGTGTTATACACCACCCACTAACAATTACTAAGAAAGCAAAACAAAAGGGACAAATCATTGTCCCTTTTTTATTTTATATCAATATATTTTTATATTCATCATAAAAACTCCATTTGCATATCCAATATTTCCATATTGGTTTGCCTTTCCAAGAATTCTATGACTGTTGAAAGCATGCCATTGGCGTGGGCTTGTTCATTGGAAACACATGAAATACCTATGACTGCTAACTGCCATTGGTCTTGTTTGGCCACTTCAGCCACTGAAACATTAAATTTTGTCTTTATTTTATCTATCACACTTTTTAAGACTCGTCTTTTGCCCTTTAGTGAATTGGCTTCCGCAATGTACAATGTTAAGGTCAAAACCCCTACTACCATATCAAAGCCGCCCCATTGTTTTTTTGTTTCATATTCTTGCTCTAAAACAGTGAAACCGTAGATGCTTAAAATGCATTTCTTATATACACCAAAGAAAATTCTTTTCCAGACCAAGTGAATCCTGCCACATCAAACCGAATGGGCCCTTTATGCTTGCCATGCATTTGCAAATAATATTGAGCCACTTTCCGTACTTTTGCTTGTTTTTGCGCATTCACACTTTCCAAAGGGCTGCCATAACGTTGGCTGCTGCGGACCCTTACTTCTACAAAAACCAAATAAGAACCATCTTGGGCAATAAGATCAATTTCGCCCCAAGGACAAGTATAATTTTGGGCAATAATGGTACACCCTGCCTCTTTCAAATAAATCGCCGCTTGTTCTTCTCCTTGTTTTCCTAAGCTGATTCGTTCTTTTGTCATGAAAACATCCTCTATGGCTCAAGCAATCCCATTTTGCTGACACAATTAAAATAATTCCGGGTGTATGATGGCAGCCATTTGTTCCAAACCATCAAACAATCGAGGTCCTGGCAAGGTAACCAAATCATCTTCAATCCCATATACATGCCCCTCTTGCACAGCCTTTAAGCCGCTAAAACCTGGTCTTTTTTCTATATCTTCTGGCGTATGGGCATGAGAATTGATAATATAAATATCAGGATCCTGGGTCAATACAAATTCTTGGTTCAATTCCACAAACTGTTTCTTGGTATCACCTGCTACATTTATCCCCCCAGCAGTTACAATCATATCATGAATAAATGTATCAGGCCCTGCTGTCATCAGAGGATTATCCCACACCTCAAAAAATACTTTGGGCTTGGTCTCCTCTTGGGCCACTTTATTTTTTACTGCTTCCCTGCGATTTTCCAGCTGCTTTACCACTTTGTCAGCTTGCTCTGCAAGCCCTGTTATCCTTCCTATTAACTGAATGTTATCCAAAACCTGGGTCATATTGGTTGCATCCAATACAACCACTTGAATGCCCAAATCAGTAAATTGTTTCACTACATCTTTCTGCACCCCAGCTGCAGTGAAAATAACATCTGGTTTACTATCCACAACCAATTCTATATTGGGGTTGCTAAAAGAACCTACCTTAGGCTTCTGCAATGCTTCGGCAGGATAATCGCAGTAATCCGTTACTCCCACCAATTTATCCTCAGCCCTAATGGCAAATAAAATCTCTGTGACGGCTGGGGATAAAGATACCAACCTACTGGGCAATGCTGCAATGGTTACCTTCCTGTCTAAGCTGTCCATAATGGTTAAGGGAAACCCCTCTTGCACCTCTTGCTGAGTCCCTTTGTTACCATCTTCACCAGCCTGAGGCCCACAACCCGTCAATATGACCAACAAAATCATCATGCAAATGGCTGGTATTACTATTTTTATTCTCTGCATAGGCTTCATCCATCCTATTTTTTAGTTGTCAAACATTGATTTTAGTTTTCGCTTTTCAGCTTGTCCAATACTAAGGCATTTATGCCTTGAATCAATAACTGAATGATTGCTTCCTGTCCCCAAAATTCTTTGCTTAGGTGTAACATTTCACCGTGAATTTCTTTTCGCAACACTGCTTCCAGCATATCCCAAGCCATCTCCCCAGCCTGTTCAACAGGAAGCAAGCCCCACGCCACCTCATCTTCCAAATGAATCAAAGCAACAGCCAAGGATACCAAGGCAGGGGTATGAATCAAAGCCCCCAAGACTTTCTGATAATCCTCAAAAGCAAAGGGACCTGCCAAGGCTTCTGCCTTTTGCCAACAAAAAGCTTCATCCACCTGAAAACGTTTTAAACGTTCCAATACATTCATTTGTCTGGTTGAAGATAAGCCTGTTTCCAAATATAAAGCTTCTTGCACTGCTTTTTTAACCGCAACTCCAATGCATTCCCCTAATTTGGAATGGGTTCCTGCATCTGTGAGGGTAAAGTCTGCCAAAGGATTGGCTACCACAATGATGCCATCAGTACCTGAACCTGTGGCCAAACCAGTGGAAAAAGAACTGCCAGCCATCAATTCTTGTAAAGCAGCTGTTTTGGCCTCTGTGGCAGTAATGACACATTTCACCAAAGTTGCCGGGGATAAATTGGCATTGATAATTAGCATGATGTTGATGGTACCTGGCTCAGGGTAGAATTCACCCTTTTCTTCGTAATATGATGCTGGTTCTCCGGCTCTAGCCCCATTGACATCAACACCAGCAGTGGCTACTGCCCAAACTTCCAATTGGCGAAAATGAAGGTATTCCATAGCAGTATTCTCTATACTGGCAGCAGTAATCAGCCCAGCACTCCTTTGGGGATCTAGGCCTACATTTTGCGCCACGTGTTTCAAATATCCCTCCATACTACCTCCAGGAAAGGATTGGGAGGCATCCACCTTGGCCACTGTACGGTTAAAAATAGCCTCAATTTCCTGTTGCACACCTCCATTTAACACAGAATTGCTCACCACTGACATGGGATGCGTAAAGCGAATGATCCAGGTATTCTCATCCCTCTTTACACTCTGACAACAGCTCGGTTTCTTTTTTCCCAGCATATTTGGCAGCTCCTTTTTTCTATTCCTTGTGTATATTGTGTATATTTAGTAACTGTTTTTTATTATTTTCTTGTTTTTGTTTGCCACAGGCATTGAGCAAGGCAAAAACATCTTTGGTATAAGAAACGCTCTTCGCCTGGTTTTGCAACAAGGTTTGATAAATATCAGTGGCCTCGCCTTCTGTAAAATCTCGATGCAACATATGATTTTCTCCCACTAAAATTACCTGTTTCCCTTTGGCCAGGGCTTCTTCTGCTTGCCTTAAATTGCCCACATTACCAATCCCAAAGGGAATGGGCAATACAATGATGACATCCGCTTGGTCTATCAAGACTTTATTTTTAGCATAAATATCTGGCTTTATATTGGCAAAGGGGGCTTCTTCCACCAAAGGGATTCCTAGGGATTTGGCTTTGTTCCAATCGCTATCACCTATATTCACAACCCCACAGCTCACCTGATAACCGTCCTGCACCAGCTTATCCATTATATGGGTTCCAGTACCTCCCCCACAAATCAAATGAATTTTACAATCCATTTCTTTTTGCGCTTTTGGCACGCTTCTGGCCACTGGAATGATATTAAAGCGTCCTGTCAAGTGATTGGGGGATAGAAGCGCCTCAATTTTATAAATCTGCCTGATATTCTGTTGGGTTAATACATCTTCTGGTTTCCCTGCGGCAAATATTTTTGCTTGGTCCAATAGAATTATCTCATCACTATACTGGGCAGCTAGATTCAAATCATGCAGCACAGCAATCACTGTCAAACGACCAGCTTGGGTAAAACTATGTAATAATTCCAATAATCCAAATTGGTGTTGCAAATCTAAAAAAGCTGTGGGTTCGTCCAATAACAATACTTGGGGCTCTTGGGCCAAGGCCCGGGCCACAATCACCCGCTGACGCTCGCCTCCACTAATATCTGTAATCAAACGGTCCTTTAATTTCCAAGTATCTGTCACTTCCATGGCCCATTGGGCAATGGATAAATCCTCGGCATTTTCCCCTTGGAATCTTTTTTTATGTGGCATACGCCCCATTAAAACAGTTTCCATGATACTAAAAGGAAATTGCACCCCTGTATCCTGGGGTACTACAGCCATTTTTTGAGCCAAATCCCGGGGCCTTAAGGCAAAAATATTGTCCTTCTCCATATAAACCACCCCTTTACAGGGCGTTAAAGCAGCAGATATATTTTTTAACAATGTGGACTTTCCTGAGCCATTGGGCCCAATGATGCTGATAAAATGACCTTGTTCAGCCACAAAGGATATATCCTTTAGTATTTCAGTCTCCTGGTATTGAAAACACAAACCTTCTACTTTTACCTGTGGATTCATATTCTCAATCAACATCCCTTATTATTTTTAAACAATGGTTTGTAGATAAAGCCTTATCAAAACCAAGCAATCTTATCACAAAAATATAATTATCCTGCTACTGATTTTTTTCTTTTCAAAAGGTAGATAAAAAACGGACATCCTAAAAATGCAGTAATAATACCCACTGGGATTTCTGTAGGAGCCAAGATGGTTCTGGCCAATGTATCCGTAATCACCATAAAAATAGCACCAACCAATACGGACATGGGCAACAATATTCTATGATCTGGTCCCACCACCAGGCGAACCATATGTGGAATAATCAAACCAACAAAGCCAATGGTTCCACTGACCGACACTGCTGCTGCTACAGTAAGGGCGGATAAAAATAATAATACTTTTTTCAGCTTTTCCGGATTTACCCCTAAAAATTGAGCCGTATCTTCCCCAAACAACATGGCATTTAATTCTCTGGATAAAAGCCATAAACCAATTATCCCCACCAACACAATGGGCAAAGCAGCTTGTACATGTGTCCAGCCTTTGCCGGAAAAGCTCCCCAAACTCCAGAATACAATCTGTTGCATATCAGTGGTATTGATCATCATCAAAAATGACATCATGGCTGTATTGAATGAAGTAAGGGCTACCCCTCCTAATAAAAGGGTAAACACCACCACCCTTCCTCCCACATTGGCAATGGCGTATACAACCACAATGGAAACAATAGCCCCCATAAAGGCAGCCGCAGGTAAAGCCCAAAAGGCGGTAAAGCCTATTACAATGGCCACTGCAGCCCCTAAAGCAGCCCCTGAAGATACTCCGATAACATAGGGATCTGCCATGGGATTTTTGAACAATCCTTGAAAGGTTACGCCCACTGCTGATAGCCCTGCTCCCACAATGGCAGCCAATACAATACGAGGCATTCTCACCTCATACATAATAATTTGTTGGGTTGAGGAGAACTGACTGATATCCACTAAAGCACCCAACTTTGGAATTGCGGCCAAAAGCAACAAAAAGGATTCCTTCAGGGTTATGTTTGCAGGCCCAATGGTAATGCATAAAAGAATCGCAAAAATCAACACCACAATACTGCTTACAATCATAATAGGCCAAAAACGTTTTCGCGGGATCATCCATTGTCTCTCCTATTTTTAATCAAAATATAAGTGTCCCCAATGAAAATACTCTTTTTAGATGTTGCCATATATCTACATCATTCAACATTCTATGTCCCCATACCATTTCCTGCTTTTTTTACGCTCAATCCCTTTATTTTCAGGACTTTGGTTTATATTTTCCGACTCAAGACCATATCTTGTACTTAGATAAATTTCCTGTCTCTTTTTTATTTTATTCTTCCATATCTGTATCTCCAGGGGTTTTATCAAGCAAGGGATGTTTGCCAAAACGCTTGTTTAAAAATGCCACCAAAGCAGCTAAAGGTTGTTGATATAACATGCCCAAGGTTACTGGTACTGCCACCAAAGCAGGAAAATATGTTACTGCCAACACAGAACCAAAACTAATATTACGCATTCCCACACTGAAAACCATGGACATCATATTTTGAGGACTGCGATTTCGTAAAGCATAAGAACCTATATAGCCTAACCCATAACCCAAGATTGATAATAGAAAGATAACCAATAGTAATTTCACTAAAAACATGCTCCAATGCAATGCAGGCACTACCACACTGGCATTGATATATACCACAAAAAACAGAGCCACTTTGGCTGTAAAGCCTCCCCAGGATCTTGAGAAATGCGCCAGCTTTACCCCTATACAATCTTTGAGCAACATCCCCAAAATACTAGGAATTGTAACCATGAAGAATAATTCCAACAATAAACGGAAATAATTGATTTCCATGGTCTCCCCAGCCACCAAAGCAATGTACAAGGGCAAAATCAAAGGACAAAGGATAGTATCCACTGTTACAGCGGCCAAGGCAATGGCAACATCTCCCTGGGCAATGGAAGTCCATAGAATCGAAGTAACGCCAATGGGCACAGAAGCCCCTACTAAAAAACCCAATCGTATCACAGGGTCATGAGGATAAAATATAATGCCCACCAACCAAGCCAAACAGGGCATGACCCCGTGCAAAAGCAATAAAATCCATCCCAATAGCATAGGATTTCTTAAGGAGTGAAAAAACTGCCTTAAACTGGTATCCATGGAAACCACAAAGGTCATATAGGCAAATAAAAACACTGCCAATATACTGATACCAGGGGACTTATCCAATGGAAATAAAAAGCCTATAACCAAAGCGGAAATGACCAAAACGAACATCCGCCGACTTAACCAACCATTCCAATTTGCCAGCATTTCTAACACAATAATTCTCCCATTTCACCCATACTATAATATACATTGTGGTATTATATTGAATAAATTATTATACCATGATTTTAAATGGTATAGAAAAATGAAACATAATGCCTCTTTTTCAGGCCTAAAGGATTTAAATCACTACTTCTCCGCCCGCTGAAGAGGAGTCAAAACAGAAACCATGACAAAGCAAGAACGAAAAAAGGAAAATACTGATCCATATAGAATGTACTATACATGGAATATACTATCAATATAGCAAGCAGATAGAAAATATGAGGCAAAACAAAGGACGAAACAGGGGAAAGGATGGTGTTGTATGTATTTACATAACCTATTTGTCTTCGGTACATTGCTTCCTGGCCTGGACAATTATTATCATTTTATTGAAAAATACAATCCCAAAGTACAGCTTGCCAAGACCCAAGGGGTCATGTATTATTTACCAGAAGACAACTATCCCGTGGTATTGGCAGAAGGAACATATACCATTAAAGGTGTTGTATTTACCACTCCTGAACTATCCGTCATTTTGCCAGAAATTGATGATATACAAAAATTTACTGGTGTAGGAAGCCAAAGCCATCTTGTTCGGGAAATCAAAGAAGTAGAACTATTGGAAACAGGTAAAAAAATAAAAGCCCATGTGTATCTATGGCCTCCTTCAAAAGCGGATTGGTTAAAAGAAAATGGGCAGATTATCCCTGACGGTGATTGGGCTAAATTTTTAAAAGAACATGCCTAAGCATTTCATTTCTCAGCATTATATTTCCTCACAATCATCGCAAAAGATAGACCTTCTTGTTTTAGACTACAAAAGTGGAAGCACCTGCTTCCACTTTTATTTTTCTGCATGAATCATAAGCCTTCCTTCATTGCTAACAATCCTTTGCTTACAGAATAGTAAAAGGATTCATGCTATATTATTCTATTGTTATACCTTTATCATCAAGGCGTTGGGCCACTGAAGTACGAAGTAAGCAATACAGCACAGAACATACCGGAACGCTGATCAGCATACCCACAATGCCAAAGGCGCTGCCACCAATCATAATAGCAAAAAGCACCCAAAGGCCCGATAATCCTACGGAACTTCCCACAACCCTTGGATAAATAACATTCCCTTCAAATTGTTGCAAAACAATAATAAAAATAATAAACCAAAAAGCTTTCATAGGATCCACCATTAAGATGAGAAAAGCGCCTATTGCTGTACCGATAAAAGCACCCACCATGGGAATCAAAGCGGTAAATCCAACCAAAACAGAAATCATAGAGGCATAGGGCATGGAAAAAATCTGCATGCCAATAAAACAAAGCACCCCAATGATAATGGCCTCCAAAAATTGTCCTGATACAAAACGGGAAAATGTTTTGTTAGAAAGCACGCCAATGGATACCACAATATCTGCCTTTTCCTCTGGTAAAAATGCATACAAGGTTTTCTTGATTTGTTTGCCCAGTTTCTCCTTTTGCAAAAGAATATAAATGGAAAAGGCTACACCCAAAATAAAATTAACAAGACCGCTAAAAATTGATGCTGTTACATCAAAGGTTGTGGTTAAAAAATGTGAGGATACATTTTTGGAAAACGAACGGATGGAATCCTCTAACTCTTTCCAATCAATTTGCATTGCTGCCAAAGTATCTGCTGAAATATCCAATGAAGAAACAATATCTTCCAGCCATGTTTGAATTTGCTTTAAATACAATGGCAAATTATTCAGCATAATATCAAAGGTCTTTTTCAACTCTGGGATTAACAAAAATAAAAGAATAAGGATAACAGCAATGACAATGCTAATGGTCAAAATCAAACATAAAGGTCGACGACAGGAATTCCAAATTTTATAATTTTTTTTGTTTAAAGGTGCAAACAAACGTTCCTCAATGATTTTCATGAGTACATTTAAAATAAAAGCAATACAAAATCCTAGCAATAAAGGCATCAATAAACCCAATAATATACCTATGCTTTTCATAACCACTGAAAAGTTTTGTAAGCCCAGGAATAGTAAAATGGCAATGACAATTAAAAATATTATTTTCCTCATGGTCTTACTATTTAATTCCATCATTCTTCTCCCAAAATATCTTTATATTTTTTAGCCAATGTAAATCCTACCGTAAATTCTAAAATAAAATTATAATCGATAGACAATCGTTTCCATACTTATATAATCAATTATTTATTTCTTACTGCAAGTATTCCTCTCTACCATATCATTTAAACTTTATTGGCCAAGGGATTCAAACAACTCTTTGTATTTACATGAGATGGCGGTTGAGATATTCTCCATTTTATAGTATAATTAATTCATAAAAACATTATATTGCTTGAAAAATGTTGTATAACGTTTGCGTTCTTTTCATAAAACGGAATAATCTTATCCCAGGTTTAGAGGGTATTTTATGCTTATGATTGGCAGAATTTTTTGATAAAATTTTTATCTAGCATTTTTACCACTAATAAATCTTGGTGATAAATAATCTTTTGATGTGATTTCGTCCGTAGACGTTGAGCGCAAAAGAGAGGGAAAATATCCGTACCCTTATCTTAGCAACCGTTGAATACTTCATTCAGCGGTGTTTTTATCCTAAATTGTTTTTGAATTTAAATCGCAGGAGGAGATGATTTTGTCCATATCAATTCATAAGCATACATTTACCAATGAAGACAAAAAAGATATTGCTCACCGCAGGGCGTCTGAACTAAAACACCGTATTGCTGATTACCTTGCTGTAAAAGATACCATCAAAACCGGTTTTGATATACAACAGAAGGCAGCGCAAAACCGTGAAAAGCTACTGCATCATTATAACGCTAGCATGGAGCAATGGCAAGACTGGCAATGGCAAATGAACCATAGAATTAACAATGTTACCACTTTAGCACAAATATTATCCTTAGATATTGAGGGGTTTTCTCAAATTAAACAAGTGGGGAACCGCTATCGTTGGTCCATATCTCCATACTATGCTTCTCTCATTGTTGACCAACCTGTTGATCCTATTTATTTACAATCCGTGCCTTCGGTAGAGGAATTAGATGAAACAGGACATGCTGATCCCATGGCAGAGGAATTTACTTCCCCAGCTCCTTGTATCACCAGACGCTATCCGGATCGCTTAATTATCAATGTAACCAATATGTGCGCCATGTATTGCCGTCACTGTCAGCGCAAAAGAAACATTGGAGAACAAGACCATCACTCCAAAAAATCTCCGCTGCTTTAGACTACATCAAAAGCAATCCTGAAATAAGGGATGTACTGATTACAGGGGGCGATGCTTTGCTCTTGAGTGATAACACCCTTGATTGGTTACTAAGTCAGTTAAGCAGCATAGAACATGTGGAAATCAAACGCATAGGCACTAGAGCTCCTGTAACATTGCCCCAACGGATTACGCCTCAATTATGCAGTATACTGAGCAAATATCCTCCTATTTATATCAATACACAATTCAACCATCCTCAAGAAATTACCCCAGAAAGCAAAAAAGCCTGTGATATGCTCATCAAAGCAGGGGTTGTCATGGGTAACCAAGCAGTGCTATTACGCCATATTAATAACAATGAGCATGTGATGAAAAAATTGAATCACGAATTATTAAAAATACGGGTGCGTCCCTACTATATTTTCCATGCTAAACAAGTAAAGGGAACAGGCCATTTTATCACCAGCATTGAAGAAGGCATTCAAATCATGGAGCATCTTAGAGGATATACTTCAGGTTTGGCTGTACCTACCTATATTATCAATGCGCCCCATGGGTATGGCAAAACTCCTGTGCTCCCTCAATACTTATTAGAACAACATGATACCCATATCAAACTACGCACTTGGGAAAATCGAGAAATCGAATACATGAATCATGTTGAGTAAAAGATTATATTAGATTTTATGGGGCCTATGCCCTGTTTTTTTGTCTACACCAATCTATCAATTCAGATTGTAAGGTATTCCCTTTGACAATTTTGATTATTAAAATCCAAACAATACGCCAACAATCTATATGTTTTGGTATACCAATGGATAAGCCAAGGTATCATGGTATGATTTTACAGGATAATAAAGAAAGGTAAAACTTGATAAGTAAAACAAATTCCAGGATTAATTATCTTGTTTTGCCTTTCCCATTGTGGTTTGATTTTTTTCCACTTGAATTTTAAAAATGCGTCGGCTATCAGCCTTTAAAACCGTTAAGGTATATTCATTGAAAGGGGTTGAAATTTTTTCATTTTCTCTGGGGATTCTGCCCAATGTGTGAATCATAAAACCACCAATGGTATCATAATCATCCCCAGCAAAAACATTACACTTTAAATACTCTTCCACATCTTCAATCAAAGTAGCAGCATCAAAAATAAATACCCCTTCGGATAAAGCCACAATGTCTTCCCCTTCATCATCATGTTCATCTTCAATATCCCCTACAATGACCTCCAACAGGTCTTCCATGGTTACCAAGCCTTCGGTTCCACCATGTTCATCCACCACAATAGCAATATGAATCTTTTCTTCTTGAAATTGTTTTAATAACAGGCTGCATCGTTTTGTCTCTGGTACAAAAGGAATGGAACGCAGATGATTGTCTATGGATAGGGTATCATTGTGCCCTTGGGATATCAAAGGTAGCAAATCTTTGATATAAATGACCCCAATGATATTATCAAAATCCTTTTGATAAATGGGAATGCGGGAATAACCCTCTTTTTCCGTAATGTCTACAATCTCTTTTACAGTGGCATGGGCCGGGGCAGTCACCATTTCTGTCCGGTGGGTCATTACTTCAGAGACCTTTTTATCATCAAATTCAAAAATATTTTGAATCATAGTTTTTTCACGATGTTCAATAACGCCTTTTTCCTCACCTTCCTCCACTAATAATAAAATTTCTTCCTCTGTAATCTGCTCTTCATCATCAGTATGAATGGAAAACAATTTTAAAATCCCATTGGTACTGGCAGCCAATAAGGAAACAAAAGGTTTGGCGCAACGATAAAACACCCAAATCACGGTCACAACAGATAAAGCAATTTTGTCTGGATATTGTAAAGCAACCCGTTTAGGAACCAGTTCTCCAAAAATCAAAGTAAAATAGGAAAGAATCAGGGTAATCACTATCAAAACAATCCCATGGAGTAAATCCAAAGAAATGGGCAAGAAAGAAAGGTAAGATACAAAAAGGCCGGCAAATCTTTCTGCTGCCACAGCTGACGCCAAAAATCCAGAAAGAGTAACCCCAACTTGAATGGTAGCCAAAAAATCAGATGGAGAGTCTGTAATATGCAATAATAATTTCGCTTTTTTATGGCCACTTTCCGCCCGCTTTTTCATTTTATTTTCATGAATAGAAATAATCGCAATTTCACTCATAGCAAAAAAAGCATTGCAAAGAATCAGTACCACAAGCAACAAAATACTGAAGGTAACTCCGGTTGCATCCATTCTCCAGGCTCCTTTTTATGTATAGCATTAGTATCTTCATAAAAAAAGAAAAATATATCTTTTCAATAAAAAACATAGCAACCAAACAAGCTTTCCTGTTGGTTGCTACATGTTCGTAATACCACTTATATGATAAAAATACCAATTATAAAATAAGGAAGATACCTCTAGGCAAACAGATTTATTTCAGCTCATCCTTTAAACACTGGTTTATTAAATCATATTCTCTATCAACAAAAATATAACCTACAAAACAATTGCTGTTTATTTACTTGACTTCTTTCAACATGGTATCAATAATTTTAGCCCATTGCGCTTTGCTTTTTGCTTCATAATAAGAGTTTCCAATGATATTTCCTTTCTTATCCACAAAAAAAGTTTCTGGTATACCTGTTACATATTGTAACTTTGCCAAAATTAAATCCTTGGAAGGAAGTAGATGTTGATAATTCGCTCCTGTTTGCTTCACAATGGTTTGGGCAAGATTTACCTGCTCAGCAGAAATCTCTCCATTGGGCTCCAGTACATCGATAACAATGCCTATTATTTGCACATTTTTATCTTTATATTCCTGAGCCAGCTCTCCTAAGCCAGGCATTTCTTGTAAACAGTAGCTACAATACGTACCCCAAATATTGATCATGGTTACATCATATTTTGCAAAAACCTCTTGAGTCACCTGCTGGCCATTCAAATCCGTTGCTGTAAATTTTTCTAGGCCTGCCATTTCTGTTGAGGTGTCGGTGTCTCCCAATGCATTGATCTCCTGATTGGTTCCAGAACTTGTGCTACACCCCGCCACTGCTAATAAAAGAGATAATAGTAAAACACCAAAAACTAATGCTTTTTTCATGCATTTACCTCCCCATTTCGTAAAGGGTACTGTAAAGTTAAATGAAAGTTAAGGAAGTGTCAGCTTTTCTGGTACAATGATTTCATTAAAAATCTGTGTACCTCCTTATAAAATACCAATCTGTGTTAACGCTTGCTCTTCTTTTAATTTCTATCTTTCATGTTTACTTTACAGAGCTTCGTAAAGTCCCTTTATCCATATATATCTTTTATTATATTGATTCTTTTGATAAAATAAAGAAATTTTTCAAATTCATCCCGTTTCATCTCATAAGAGTCTAAAACATGCTTTTTTAGATATAATGAAACATTGTTTGCCTGCCTTTCTCTAGCAAAAAATAAAAAACACCCCGGAAATGGTCTGTCCACCCGGGGTGTTCCTGATTTTACATTATTTTATTGATTCATTAATGAATAAAGAAGGAATGGGCCGCAGCATTGACAATGCCGGATAAAGCATTGGGGTAAATTCCAATGAACAAGGTGGCCAACATGGCTATCACTAAAGTAATGGCCACAGGACCACTGATACGAATGGCCCCACTACCTTCCGGCGGATCATCCCGGTACATAACCAAAGCCACCCGCAAGTAATAGTACACGGAAATCATGCTCATAATCATACCGATAAAGGCAAGCCAGAGATAATTGTCCACAATGGAGGTAAACAAATAGAATTTACCAGCAAATCCTGCCAAGGGAGGAATCCCTGCCATGGACAGCATGACAATTAACATGGTGGCTGCCATCAAGGGAGAACGCTGGGCCAATCCAGCATAATCCTTGATTTCATCACTACCCGTTTTATTATAGAAATAGGCTACCACTGTAAAGGCGCCGGCAGTGGCAAAGACATATAAAAAGGCATAAAACATAACCCCTTTTATACCCGCCTCTGACGCAGCCACCAATCCCACTAACAAATAGCCTGCCTGGGCAATACTGGAAAAAGCCAACATTCTTTTGATATTGGTTTGTGGAATAGCCACCAAGTTCCCAACAATCATGGTCACAGCTGCTAAAATGGCAACCAATGTGGTCCAACTATCGGAAACCCAATAAAAGGCTTCCATGAAAACCCGCAATACAATGGCCAAAGAAGCTGCTTTGGAGCCCATGGCTAAAAATGAAGTAATAGGCGTAGGCGCTCCTTCATAAACATCCGGGGTCCACATATGGAAAGGAATTAAGGCAACTTTAAAACCAAAGCCTGCAATCAACATGACCAACCCCAGGATTAAGGCTGGCGATAAATTAATCCCCGCAGCAGCTTGTAAAATATCTATTTTTCCAACCATATCAGCAATATCTGCAATCAATACACTGCCGGTAAGACCGTATATCAGACTCAAACCATACAGCAATACAGCTGAGGACATGGAAGTTAAAAGAAGATATTTTATCCCTGCTTCTACAGATTTTGCATTGGTTTTTCTGAAACATACCAGAATGATAAACGCAATGCTCATCAATTCCAGTCCCAAATATAGGGTAATAAGATCCCCTGCAGAAGACATCACACACATGCCTAAGGTAGCGAATATCAAGATGCTGTAATATTCACTTTGATTCCCGATAAAGGTATCCACATGACGCATGGACCCTAAGACCACCAAAAAGGCAGCTGTTAAACAGGTAATTTTGAAAAACATGGCAAATTGGTCCACTGTAAACATGCCATGATACAAAGAACCAGGTGAATCCCAACCACTGATTACCATGCCCAACACCAGCAACAGAGACAAAGCGGTAAACCAACCCAATCCTTGCCGGGAACCTTTGGGAATGATCAATCCAAAAATCAATACCATCAAGCCAATAACAGCTAAGGTTATTTCAGGCAATAGCAACATTAGGTCTATTTGCATTAGAAATTCCCCCCTAATTGCAGCACATTCTGAATCTGAGCCATCAAGGGCACAGCTGCGCTGTTGATCATATCAAACAATAGGGAAGGAAGTATGCCACCTACCACCAATACGGTTCCCAAGACCACCAAAGGAACCAATTCCGGCCCGCGAATATCTTGCAAATGGTCGTATTCTGGCCGTGGAGGACCAAACAGGGTATTGGCTCCAGCTCTCAACACATACAAAGCGCCCAAAATGATTCCCGCAATACCAGCCACAGCTAAACCACCATACTGCTGGAAGGAATTTACGAATATCACAAACTCAGGCACAAAGGTTACCAAACCAGGCAATCCTAAGGAAGCCATACCAGCCATCATAAAAGCCACGGCCAAACGCGGGGTCTGCCGAGCAAGACCTCCCAGATCTGGTATCCATCGGGTATGGGTTTTTTCATAAATAAAGCCAATGGTTGAGAAGAACAAAGCTGCCATCACACCATGTCCAAACATATTGGCCACTGCCCCGTTTACCCCAATGACATTGAGGCAAGCGATGGACAACATCACATATCCCATATGACTCACTGAAGAATATCCCACAACATATTTTAAATCTTTTACTGCTAAGGCGCCGAAGGCTGCATAAACAACCCCAGCCACCCCTAAGATGGCAATATACGGCGCCCAAAATTGCGCCCCCACGGGCAAAGCAATCAAGGCAATTTTAATTAAACCGTAACCACCAATTTTTTTCAGCACACCAGCATGGACCATGGAAACAGCTGTAGGAGCTCCGGCATAACCATCTGGAGACCAGGAGTGGAAAGGCCACATGGAAATCAATGAACCAAAGCCCAACAACATAACGCCAAACAGCCATATTTGGTCAAAATTGCTTAGCTGTCGGCCTGCTTCCGCCAAAGCCGTAAAGCTCATATCTGGCACATCCAAAATTCCCAGGGATTTCATGAATAAAGCAATGACTCCTACCAATAAAAAAGCGGATCCAATTAAAAGATAAATGGTTAGCTTCATTGCTGCGTACTCTTTGGTAACCCTTTTGCTACTGCCCCAAATGATTACCATAATATAAATGGGAATAACCACCACTTCATAGAACAACAGGAAAATGAATAAGTCATGGGCAATAAAGGTTCCTGTTACCCCAGCCACTAAAAGGCAGAAGAGGATAAAAAACTCTTTGGGGCGGTTATTGACATTCCAGGAGGCGAAAACCGCACAAAATCCGATCAAACTGGTGAGCAGCAACATGGGCAAGCTTATGCCATCCACTGCCATAAAATAGCTTACACCAAGATCCGTAATCCAGGGGATTTTTTCTACAAATTGAAGCCCTCCCAAGGATTTATCATAGGCAAAATAAACATACAGTGACAAAACCAACGCAACAAAAGTACCCACTGCTGCAACACATTTAATCAATTTGCCCTCTTCCCGGGGAATGAAAATCATAAATATTGCTGCAACCACTGGTGCCAATAAAATGGCAGTTAATATGGGAAAGCCGGTCATCTACTCACACCTCCCAATAACAGGCTGGCGTATGTGGGATTGGTAAAGGCCAAAATAACAGCCACAGCCAGAATACCCACCACAAAAATCAAGGCGTAATTCTGCAAGCGACCGGTGTGTGAAACCCGCAACCCTTCCCCGGACAACCTGGTAAATGCAGCAAGACCGTTGACAATAATGCCATCCACTACATACACATCAAACAGATAGAATAATTTGGCTGCACCATCCATGATTTTGTGATTAAACCATAAGTATATTTCATCAATGAAAAACTTATTATAGGACAAGGTATGCAAAAACCTGTATTTTTTGGCCAAAGCATGGGCTTTTGCCTTGGTTTTGTCAGCACAATAGAGCTGATAAGCCAAATAAATCCCTGCCACTGCCAAAATCGTGGAACCAATCATAATCATCCAGTTGGGGGTAGCATGATGGGCTTCTCCAAACCAAATCCAATTGGCCCAATTCATGTCCCAAGGAGTCCACGGTGTGCCAATGAGACCAGCTACAGTGGCGAAAACCGCTAAAATAATCAATGGCACGGTCATCACCCAAGGAGATTCCTTGGGATTGTTCTCTGGTTTTTCCTCTCCAAAGAACACCAAAAAGATAAGACGCCACATATAAAAAGCTGTTAGAAAAGCAGTCAAGGCAGCCATAGCGAAGAGGACATAGTGACCGGAATTATAGGTTGCCAAGAGAATTTCATCTTTACTCCAAAAACCAGCAAAGGGGAAAATACCAGCAATGGCTAAACCACCGATTACAAAGGTATAGGCAGTGATAGGCATTTTTTTACGCAAACCGCCCATTTCCCAAACATCAGCTTTATGGTGCAAAGCGTACAGCACAGAACCAGCGCACAGGAACATAAGGGCTTTGAAGAATGCGTGGGTCCATAGATGGAACATGGAAGCGGTTAGACTTCCAACACCCAAGGCTAACATCATGTAGCCCAACTGACTCACAGTGGAATAGGCTAAAATTCGCTTGATTTCCCGCTGGGTAATGGCGATTAACGCAGCAAACAAAGCCGTAAAGGCACCGGTAAAAGCCACCACCTGCATTACTGATTCTACATTGGTGAACAAGAACATGGTCCGTCCCACCAGATAGACCCCAGCAACCACCATGGTAGCTGCGTGGATCAAAGCGCTCACAGGGGTAGGCCCTTCCATGGCATCGGGCAACCATACGTGCAACGGGAATTGACCTGATTTACCAATAGGTCCAATAAATACCAACATGGCAATTAAAGTCAAAATTCCTATGGAAGTATAAGCGCCAAAATTATGCATTCGTTCGGAAAGAGCCACCAAATCCAAGGTACCAAATACGATTTGCAGCGCCAATAATCCCAGTAACAAGCCGAAATCTGCTATTCGGCAAGTAACAAAAGCTTTTTTCGCTGCCTCTCTTGCTGATACTTTGTGTGTATAAAAACCAATCAACAAATAGGAACACAAGCCCACCAATTCCCAGGCCACAAACATTTGCAACAAGTTACTAGAAATTACCAATAATAGCATGGAAGCAGCGAACAGGGACATGTAGCTAAAGAAAACCGAAAAACCCGGATCGCCCTTCATATAACCAATGGAATAAATTTGAATTAAAGATGCCACCAAGGTAACCATGAACAACATCATGGCTGAAGTGGGATCCAATTGCACCCCTACGTTTACTACCAATTCCGAAGCCCCGGGGATTCCCACGGAGAACCAACGCACGGCATAAACCAGGGGATTTTCCGTATATGCATAGTTGGAAAAAATGCCATAAGCAGCCAATGATGCTATTACACAAGAAGCCAACATACAGGCAATAGATACAAAGGCGCTTAATTTTTGCCATGGCCGAGTCAAAAATACAATGATGACGAAGGACAGGGCGGGCAGAAGCGGTACCAACCACGCATGCTGCATCGCAAATTCTACCATTTCGGTTCAGCACCTACCTTCATATTTTCTACCACTTAAGCCAATCAAAATTATCAAGGTCAACGGACAGCCTATTGCGGTAGATTGCTATGATAATGGCCAGTCCGACCCCCACCTCGGCCGCAGCCACAGTAATGACAAAAATAGCGAAAATCTGGCCGATAAAATCATGGGGCGTAATGTATTTGCTAAAAGCAATTAAGTTAATATTCACCGCATTTAACATCAGTTCAATACAAATTAACACGGAAATGGCATTTTTTTTCGCCAAAGCACCAAATAAACCAATGCCAAACAAAATAGCCCCTAACACCACATAGTGGGTAAGACTAACGTTTAGTGTCACTTCCATCGCCCTTCACCTCCTTGGCCAGAACGATCGCACCGATCAAGGCCACTGTTAGCAACAATGCCGCCACTTCAAAGGGAATCACATATTTGCTCAAAAGCAAGGTTCCGATGCTTTCCACCGTATTTTCCGGCACCGGAGCACCAGAGAGCAACCATTGGGTTTTGGCTGAAAGGGCACCACACAATACGATGACCACTGCCACTACGGCAGCGGCAATTTTTGTTTGGCTATTAAACAAATTGCTATGCCCCATATCAGTACGTCGAATCAACATGATACCAAATACCACCATAATGCACACAGCGCCAGCATACACCATCACCTGTACTGCGGCTAAGAAATCAGCATTTAAGGTCAAAAATAGCCCGCCAATGGCAACAAAACATACGGCCAACCAAAGCACTGAATGCACAATATCCCGGGCGAATACCACCAACAGGGCTGAAACCACAATGATGGTGGCTAATACATAAAAAGCAAGCGCCAACCAATTAAAGCCACCGCTTAATTCCCCAACCATTATCAACCCTCCTCGCCTTTGGACTTGGCCTTCGCAGCGGCTGCTTCCGCTGCTGCTGCTTTTGCTGCTGCCTCAGCTTTTTCTGCTGCTGCAATTTCCTCCGGCGTAGGAGCCGGACGTTCAAACAAAGTAAGGGGCACATTTTTCCGGAAATATTGGTTCATATCAATGATATTGCTAAAGTGCAATGCATCTTTGTTGCAAGACTCCACACAAAGCCCACAAAAAAGACAATATTCAATGCGCATCTCATATTTCACTAAGATTTGTTTTTTGCCCAGTTTGGCTTTGTCAATTTGAATGACTTTATTAGGGCAGGCATTGGCACACAAGCCACAAGCAATGCATTTTTCCTGTTCCAGCTCAAACCGGCCGTGAAAACGAGGCGCCATTTGAATGGTTTCTTCCGGATACTGTACGGTTACTTTTTTTCTAAATAGCCAGCCCAGGGTGATCCCTAAGCCTTTCACCAATCCTTTTCCGAACATACAATCACCATCCTATCGCCCGGTAAATGTATACGCCGATGCCAGTTACAAAAATATTGGCCAAAGACAGGGGAATGAGCACTTTCCAACCTAACCCCATCAATTGGTCAACCCGAATGCGCGGGAATGTCCAACGCACCCACATGAAAATAAATATGAACAAATACATTTTTAAGAAAAACCATAACCATGAAGGAATAAAGTCCAATACAGGCAATGGAGGTAACCAACCGCCAAAGAATAAAACTGTACACATGGCAGACATCAACATAACCCCTGCATACTCTGTCAAGAAAAACAAAGCAAAGGCCATGCCACTGTATTCTGTATAAGGACCAGAAATAATTTCCGATTCCCCTTCCACCAAACAGAAAGGACTCCGATTGGTTTCCGCTAAAGCTGCCACAAAGAAAATCACACAAGCCACTGGCTGGGTTAAAATGAACCATACATTTTGCTGGGCATAGACAATATCAGATAAATTCAGGGTTCCTGTTAACATGACCACACCCAATAAAGATAACAATAAAGGCAACTCATAACTGACCATTTGGGCTACAGCCCGCATGCCCCCAACCAATGAATATTTGTTGTTGGAAGCCCAGCCAGCTGCAAACAACATAATGGTACCCAAGGAAGCCACTGCTACAAAATAAAGCAAGCCAATATTCATATCAATGGCTGCCATGTTTTCCCCAAAAGGCAAAATAGCATAAATCAAAAATGGTGGTACAAACACAAATAACGCTGCCAGCATATATACTACTTTATCTGTGTAGCGGTTCCAGGTAAACTCTTTGGACATCAATTTTCCAATATCAGCAAAACTCTGCAATAATCCTTTGGGACCAGTTCTGTTGGGGCCTATGCGGCATTGTACATAACCTGCGATTTTTCGTTCCATATAGACCAGCCAAAGGGCGTTTACCAATATAAACACCAGGATAGCCACCAGTTTGACCAGCATCAGCAGGACATCGTTCCACAGCATAGGTACACCGATGCCTGCCAGCAGACCTCTTAACCCCTCGGCTATGCCTGTAAAAATATGTTCACCCATGCTCTTCTCCCCTTTTCGGAAATCTCCCTGTTATGACATATTGCCAGAGAAATCCCGAAATTGTATTCGTTTAACAATCCACCTCACCCATTACCACATCAATGCTACCAAAAATAGCAATTACGTCAGCAATCTTCCAACCTTCGCAAAGTTTTCCCAATATGGCCAAATTGATAAAAGATGGACGGCGGAAATGTACCCGATACGGCTTGGCGCTACCGTCACTCACCACATAGGCGCCATACAATCCCTTTGCACTTTCAATCTCCGCAAAGGCATCCCCTGCAGGAGGCTTAATGACTTTGGGCACTTTCGCTACAATGGGTCCTTCGGGAAGCTGCTCCAGAGCTTGTTCAATGATTCGTAAGGATTGAAGCATTTCCGCAATTCTCACAGTAAAACGATCAAAACAATCCCCATTGTGCCCCAAAGGGACCTCAAATTCAAAACGATCGTAAACGCTGTAGGGACGGGCTTTACGCGCATCAAAATTAATTCCACTGGCGCGCAACATTGGACCGCTCAAACAATAATCCAAAGCCATCTCTGGTGAGACTACACCCACGAATTTGGTACGAGCTTGGAAAATTTCATTGCCTGTCAACAAACCATTGTACTCATCACAACAAGAAGGAAACTTGGTAATGAATTTTTTAATGGCAGGGAAAAATTCTTCCGGCAAATCTTCAGCCACACCACCAATACGCATATAGCTATGGGTCATACGAGAACCGGAAACCATCTCCAACATATCCATTACATCTTCCCGTTCCCGGAAGGCATAAATAAAACCAGTTAAAGCCCCTAAATCCGCGCCAAAGGATCCGATGGCAATCAAATGACTGGCAATGCGGGAAAGCTCGCCCACAATCACTCGAATGTATTCCGCCCGCTCAGGCACCTCAATCCCCATCAATTTTTCCACTGCAACCACATAGCCCCAGTTCATCAGCATAGCAGCCATGTAATCCATCCTATCAGTATAGGGAATTACCTGGGTATAGGTTCTGGCTTCCGCTAATTTTTCAACGCCACGATGCAAATAACCTGGCACAGAAGTGGCCTTGACCACTGTTTCCCCATCCAACTCCAAAACAATCTGGAACACACCATGGGTACTGGGATGCTGGGGACCGAGATTTAGGGTATAGGTTTGTGTTTGCGTACTCATTTGCTACACCTCGTTTTCGGTCGTCAATCAATTAATCCGCTTAACTTCCTCAATAACCCTTTTACATCATTTAATAAGAGTTTTAAGTTATTCTCTCCCACTTGCAAATTGAAAATCCTTGCGCAACGGATGCCCCTCAAAGGTATCCAAAAGCAAGATACGGGTGGGATGATCAGGATAACCGGTGAAGTTTATGCCCATTAGATCATAGACTTCCCGTTCCTGCCACTCTGCCCCTTTCCATAAAGCACAAAGGGAGGGAACCTCAGGATGCACTTTATCAGCGATTTTCACCTTTACCGTTAAGTCAAAGTCTTTGGTTATGGATAAAAGATGATAGACAACTTCAAAGCGCTCCTCATAATCCACTGCAGTCACATTGGTCAAATAGTCCAAAGCATATTCTTCATTTTCTTTGAGCTCTTTTAGCAAAGAAAACAAATCTTCCCCTGGGACAATGACCGTTTGATCTTCCAATACCTCAATTTGAGAAAACTTTTCCTGCAACCCTTGCATCAGTTCAGCTGGAATCTGATTATTTGCCACGGGGCAAATTCACCACCTTCGGATCAAGGATTTTTTTCTTTAGCATCATAAATGCTTCAATCACTGCTTCAGGTCGAGGAGGACAACCGGGTACATAAACATCCACTGGAATTAATTTATCCACACCAGGTACCACATGGTAAGAATCCACAAAAGGACCACCGGACATGGCGCAACTGCCCATGGCAATCACCCACTTAGGCTCAGCCATTTGCTCGTACAAACGTACCACAAAAGGTGCAGCTTTATGGGTAACAGTACCAGCCACCAACATGACATCAGCCTGGCGAGGCGTTCCCCGCATAACTTCATACCCAAACCGCGCCAAATCAAACCGCGCCATATTGGCAGCCATCAATCCCTCAATGGCGCAACAGGCCAAACCAAAGCCCAAAGGCCACAGGGAGTGAACCCGGGCAAGATTGAAGATCCTCTCCAAGGAGTCAATATGCACAAGACGCTTTACCTGATTGACTACCACTGGATCATCTGTAAGCTTTTCCACCGGATGGGTATCATTTGTTACTCCCATACTAATGCTCCTTCCTTCCAGGCGTACCACAGTCCTATGATAAGAATAGAGATAAAAATAATCATTTCAACAAATGCAAAGAGTCCCAATGTTTGAAACTTTACGGCCCATGGAAACAAATAAATGGCTTCCACGTCAAAGATTAAAAATAACAAGGCATACAAAAAATAGCTTGTCTTAAACTGCACCCAAGTGGGGCCTACAGTATCCACACCGCATTCATAAACCTCTAGCTTACCTTCCATTTTCCTCCGCGGTTGTATCAGATACGCGGTAACCAACCCACCAAGGGCAAACACAATGCCAATTGCCAGGAATAAAAATACAGCACCCCAGTCAGAAAGCAAAATTCTCCCCTCCTTTCTTTATCTAGCTACATATACCAACCTTGTTCATCTATTGCAGAAGCTGGCTGCCATACAAACTCCAATATCCCATCAAAACCCCACACAAATACCCCCTTGCATTTTCCTTAGCATCAGGGCACAACACAAGGGATAGTATCAATTGATTTTTATTTTTATTATACAACAAGCCCGTTGATTCGTAGAGTCACAATAATTGACACAAACTCCAGAAGATATCTGGTTACTCATTCAATCCGTTGACTTCCATCCAATCCTTTACTGGGCCAAAACCAATACGATGTTGGGGACATGGTCCATATTGTCGCAAAGCCGCCAGATGCTCCGCTGTTCCATAACCCTTATGCTGGGCAAAACCATATTGAGGATACTGCTGATGATATTGTTCCATCCAATCATCTCTGGTTACTTTGGCTAAAATTGATGCTGCTGCAATGGAAGCACAAAGCCTATCGCCTCCTACCACAGGGTTCTCCGGTATTCCCGAACCTATTACGCAACATCCATCCACCAAAATCTGTTGGGGTTTTTCTCCAAGCCCTAAAATGGCGCGTTTCATGGCCAAAAGGGCGGCCTGGTGAATATTCAATTGGTTAATTTCATCTACAGTTGATGTACCAACAGCCCAGGTTCGTGAAACTTTCTTGATATCACTGGCCAGGGCTTTTCTCTTTGTTGGCGTCAATTTTTTAGAATCATTTAAACCGGATAATCTTACCCAACCAGGCAGGATCACAGCAGCAGCCATCACAGGTCCTGCCAAAGGACCTCGACCGGCTTCATCAACCCCTGCTACTAAAGCAATTCCTCGGTTTTTTAAATGTTCCTCTCGCCAAAACAGCTTGCGCAAACGTTCATCCTCTGCCCTTTCTTTGCATTGCGCCCTTTCTAACTGCTGACGCAACTGTTGAACCCCAATCCTTTTGTCTTGCTCTAAGGCCTGCAAAAAAGCAGTATCTTGTCCCGTTTGGCTGGCAGCCAATTGTTTGATATGTGCAATGGAGAAATGAGATAAATCCAAAGCCAACCTCCACAATAATAGTAAGCATTAGAGTTTTCGCGATGAAACGACAAATCCCTGCCCTGAATGTGAAGTTTTTTTGGTTAAACGGTTTTAAGGATGGTTGATGTTGAGCGGAATTTCCAATGTAAACCGCCCCAACTTACCTTCTCGAAATTCTTTTAAGAGATGCACTGCACTTTTCTTTCTATCCACTTTCATCCCTTGCTGAAAAAATCCCCTCTTTTGCCCCAAACTTGCCAAAATATCTCCAGGATTCTGGGATAAAGGCTCTGTAAATCCATAGCGCTTGACCAAAACCTCTGGACAATGTTGGACAAACCAATGCAAAAGCTCCAGAGCTACTTCCTCCACTTGATATACCTCTTCTTTGATAGCCCCGGTAACAGCCAAATGATAGGCCACCTGGGGATCTTCAAATTTGGGCCACAAAATCCCTGGGGTATCCAATAAATCCATTCCCCCCAAGCGAATCCACTGGCGCCCCCGGGTAACCCCGGGTTTGTTCCCCGTGCGGGCAGTACGACGTCCCACCAAGCGGTTGATAAAAAAGGACTTACCCACATTGGGTATGCCCACAATCATACAGCGAGGTGGACGGGGCAAACGACCCGATGACCCCAAAGAAATGGTTTTATTCCCTGCCAATTGTTGTACCAAGAGGGGAATCTTCTTTATCCCAGCTCCTTTGATAGAATCCACTGCCACAGCAGCGCAACCTTGGGTTGTAAAATATTTTTCCCATTCATGGGTTAAGCGGGGATCCGCCAAATCAGCTTTATTCAAAACAATAATCCGGGGCTTCCCCGCTGCCAACTGGATTAGCAATGGATTACGGCTGCTCATGGGAATTCTAGCATCAAGCAACTCCAAAACCACATCCACCAGCTTTAAATTTTCCTGCACCAATTTTTTGGTTTTGGCCATATGGCCAGGAAACCATTGAATATCCACCTATCCCACCCTTTCGCAACATATTTCCCTAAAATTCTTACTCAAATGGTGGGAAAGCTTTTCTTTGTTCATGATCATTGTATGTTTATGAACCGTCATTCAACACCTCAATATGGGGCAAAGGCCAATAAATTAATACTGCTTTCCCCACAATTAAATCCTCTGGTAAAAAGCCCCATACCCTGCTATCATCACTATTGTTACGATTATCCCCTAGCATTAGATATTCACCCTCAGGAACCGTCACGGGGCCATAATCACCTCGCATTACCAAATCACTGGGCAAATAGGGTTCTTGATACACTTTATCATTGATATAAAGGGTATTATCTCTGATTTCCACTGTATCACCCGGCAAACCAATCAGTCTTTTTACAAAATCCCTCTCAGGATCCAAGGGATATTTAAATACCACAATATCCCCGTGATGCGGCTCACTGAACACATAGGATAATTTACTGACAATGATACGATCTTTGATTTGCAAGGTAGGTTCCATGGACCCGGAAGGGATATAAAAAGGTTGTAAAATAAATAAACGAATGACCAAAGCAATGATAATGGCAATGGCCAAAGATTCAACAATTTCTTTCATAGAAGAACTTTTCTTCTTATCATTATTTTTTACATTCTCCAACACATACCACTCTCCCTACAACCAGAACATTCCTTAGAATGCACCCCCGAAAAGCCAAAAGGGACTGTTTCCAGTCCCTCCCATTATTTTGTTCTTCCTCTTTCCCGTATACGGGCAGCTTTGCCCCGTAATCCGCGCAAATAATACAACCTAGCTCTCCGCACACGGCCTCTTCTCAATACATCAATTTTATCTATCTTAGGTGTATGAATGGGGAACGTTCTTTCCACCCCTACGCCATAAGACACCCGTCTCACTGTAAAGGTTTCCCCCAGTCCACCGCCTCTACGCCGAATCACAACACCTTCAAACATCTGAATTCTTTCACGCGTACCTTCCACAACTTTCACGTGTACTTTCACGGTATCCCCGGGACGGAAATCAGGAATATCTTTTTTCATCTGTTCTTGTTCCAATGATTGTATCAAATTCATCTATGTACCCCCTTCCCTGGATGTTCATGCTAGAGATCACTCCAGACAGCGGACCACCCGTATTCTAATGCTGGTAATTATATCATAAAGCGAAAATCAGCGCAAACTAAATTCCTCTTAATTAAAATCAATAAAAAGCTTAGTAATGGATACATAAGTTAGATACAAGCTGATAATAACAAACAAACATTATTTTCTCCCCATTCACCCCAAGAAACCCATCTTTTTTCTGGAAAACAACTTCTGCCCAACTGACATAATGTAGAAGCTTGGCTCATTTCCACAAATACCTCTACACCCAATTCACATAACAAACGGATCCCCTCATACCACCGTACCAAATGGGATACCCCTTGGCCTAAATCCTTTCGGATATCCATGGCCTTTTTGGTACGCCGGCCTGTGGTATTCATGATATAGGCAATGGAAGGATTCAAAAAAGAAATTTGCTGCATTTCTTGTTGCAAGGCAAGAGCAACGGGATGAAGCAAAGCACAATGGGAAGGCACGGTAATATTTAAAAACATTGTTTTGACAGGATACAATTCTTTTAATGATTGGGAAAATCGCTGCAATGCTTCCAAAGCTCCTGATAAAATCATTTGGGTTGGCGCATTGCTATTGGCCAGATAGACATCCTTTTCATTTGTTTGTAAAAATTCTGCCAACAAATGCTGGGATAAACCATCCACTGCCAACATACCATATCCTCTGGGATAAGCAGCCTCCATCATGCTACCACGCAAAGACACCAAGTGCAAACCATCTGTAAAGGATAGGGCCCCTGCTGCTGCTGCTGCTGCAAAAGCACCCACAGAATGACCAAATACAAAGGCAGGTTCATATCCCTGGGCCAATACATGCTGGCTCAAAATATATTCTGATAGAAAAATACTGAGCTGCACATATTGTGTATGCTGCAGATTTTCCGGAGTATCCCAGGCAGAATCAGAGCACCCTACCAGATGCATGGCCTGGTTCAAAAGCTGCTGGGTTCGTTCTGTCTGAGGCAAGTCTCCAAGCATACCGGGATATTGCATACCTTGCCCTGTATATAGAAAAGCTACCTTATCCATAAGCCCTCTCCATCCATACCTTATCAAACAAAGCTGCTCCTGCCTGGGTTTTCATTAAATAAGGAGGAGACTGACAGGCATATTCCTCTAAAACCAAAAATCCTTTCCCTGTATACAGCACTGCGTCCACCTGGGGCTTGATTGGGCGCAATTGCGCATAGATTATCCGGGCATCTTGTACTGATACTTTGTTGCAGGGCTTTAACAACAAATCTAAATCACTGTTAACATGGGTACATTGGATTTGCGCAGCCAATTGGTATCCCACACTACCAGTGGGGCCCCAGGGGATTGCATAGGGATGCAAAATTTCTTTGATTTGTTGCAATGCTGCGGCATAAGGTCCTGTGTAAGGCAACATGATGTGTTCTGGTTTGATGGCTCTTTGTACAGCTTCCCTTTTTACCCAACAACCAAAACGCTGTTCCCTTTGCTTTCCCCGAATACCAATGGGAATGAGGGAAACCCCCTTTGTCCCAATTCCTCGCCGCACCACTACCAAAGGAAACTGCTGCAAAGCATCATAAACCCAGGCAGGGATTTTTTGTTCTGTTACCAAAGGGCAGTCTTTTTCTAAAATCAGGAGATCAAATACTTCTAACTCCATCCTTGGCGCAACCTTTCCCGAATTTCCACAGAAAGGCCGCGTTGTGTTTGGCCTTTTTCCGTTTTTAGGCGATAGCTTAAGTCATTGCCTTGCTGTAAAATTATTGCCAAACCCTGCACAATTTCACCCTTTACTTGCTGTACATCCTGCTTTGTAGGATTGTCGTGATCCTGCAAGCGTAAAAGTCGATTCACAGCCCCCAATTGGTCAAACGAATGAATATCATAGGCAATGCCAGGCACATTCTTGGCTGCTTCTTCCAATTCCGCCACAGAGCGTTTGGTAATCCGGGCTGCTGATTTTTTCCCCATAGCATGAACCGTAACCCGCTCATCATCCAAGGCAAGCATATAACTTCCTTGCAACCCATGGGCTAAAAAAGCCCCGGATATGGCGTTGCCTACAATCAAGGTCAGCACCGGATGACCGGCCAACCTGGCGCTTGCATAGGCGTCTACTGCTGCAGAACAAGCCAAAAATAAACCCAACAGCTCTTCTTTATAACCATAAGCCTGGCTAGGTACATCCACAATGGCCACAATAGCCCGGGGCTGTTTTCCTTGATCCTCTGCCATGGCCTCCCGGATGCACCTGGCCAATTCCCAACCTTGCTCCACGCCTATTTCCCCTTTTCTAGCCCGGGGGAAACGGCTATGCCCATCCGGCACCACAGAAAGAATCCTTAGGGAATGCCCTTCCCATTGGCTATCCGCACAAAGAACAGAAGGGAGCAAAGACTGGTTTGGGGCAAAATTCGTTAAAGCTTGAAACCAAGTTCTTCCTCGGCTGGGCTCTTCATCTCCAGGGGAGGATTCCATGGGGATAGGACTTCTTTTTGTCCAATGACGAAAGGTTTTGGGGCAAAGAGAAGTATGGGGATCAATGGTAGCCAACATGGTTTGGTGCTCTTCTATTTTTGTAGTCCTAGGTACAGGAATTCCTTTGGACCAACAATCTTTAATGCCAGCCAACACCTTGGGAACATCATCCTCCACCAATACATCAGCCAATCCAGTCATGACCCGGGTATAACCACCAATGGTATCCCAAATCAGCCCTTTGTCGCTGGCATCAAATTCCAAAATCCCAGCCTCCTGCTCAATCACTTCTGGTCCATTTAAGGTTAATCTTCCTTCCCTGGTCATAATTAGATAACTACATAGCCCTGCTGTAATGGACATGCCCCCAAAACAACCCACTTTACCGGGAATCACCCCAATCACAGGCTGGTATTGGCGTAATTCCACCAAAACAGAAGCAATCTCTGCAATGGCCAGCAAACCATAATTTGCCTCTTGCAGCCGAACCCCGCCTGTATCATAGATGATCACTGGTCGCGTTGGCATGCCATGCCGGTTGTCCTGTAATACAAGTTCCAAAGCACCAGCAAATTTTGCCCCCGATATCTCCCCCAACCCTCCTCCCTGGAACCCACCTTCAAAGGAAATCACCACAGTGGGCTGTCCTTGGATACTTCCTTTGGCAATCACAATGCCGTCGTCACATTGGGGGACTATGCCCTGGGCCAGCAAATGGGGGGATTTCAGACGGGCAAAGGGTGATAAGCATTCTGTAAAACTGCCCTGGTCTAAAATGGCTTGGATTCGTTGTCGTGGGGATAGTTCCACAAAACTCTCATTCCTTTTCATATCCACTGGCCTCCAATGCTTGTAATAAACGCAAAAAAACCACTCCAGGGGTTGCACCAAAATCATTGATCTCAATATCAGCTGCCACCGGGTGCTCTGCAAAAAAACGTTCTAATATGGCTTGCCAAATCACCCCATTGCCATCAAATTTCGTGGTAATATGCACCTGTCCCAAGGTGCTTTGGGCTGGGACCATCAAAACTTCTAAATTCCCTGAAGCCACAACTCCCACATGGCTCGGTTTTTGTAAAAGCCTATTTCCTGTGTATTGGTAGTGTAGTTGTTCCATTTTTCTATCCCTTCCAACAAATCAAAGTAAATGGCAGCAGCCAATAAATCAGCAGCTCCTCCTGAGGATATGTTCTTACTTATCAACTCTTGATCAAAACAATACAAAGATTTTTGGGGTACAGAAGTACTCCAATCCAAAGCCAACAATTCCCTGGCCCCTGCCTGTACATAATGGAGTCCAGCTTCCCCTCCCCGATATAAGACACAAGTATCATCCAAAGTAGCCATCAAACCCAGCAAAACAAACAAATAACCTTTGACTTTATCCCAACCAGCTTGTTTGGTCTCTTGCAAAAAAGGCCTAGCAACCTGGCGCAAATGAGGAAAGCCAGCCTGGGCTTGTCCTTTGGCGCCCAAGACCCCATAGGTTTGGGTTACAATCTGGCCATGGGTATTCCTTAAACCTAAACCTTCCTCGGCAAATGAAAGATTGGCCAAGGCCGCGCCTTGGGCCATGATTTGTTCTGCCCTTAGAGCCCTGTAACCACCCATTGCTGTCCCAGCCACCAATAAGCCAAGAGTCCAAATGGCCCCTTTGTGGGTATTGATGTCACCAGTAACCTGATACATTTGCTTTTCCCCGCCCAATCCAATGGTGTAAAGCTGTTCCCATAACTCTTTTGTCACTGCTTGGCCATAAGCCGCCAACGCTACGGTTAAAAAATATGGCTGCAAGGCCCAAGCGGATTGGAGCATCAGGGCATAGGTTAAATCCCTATGGGCCCCCTGATTCTGTTGATCAACCAAACCAGGTTTTGGGGTTAAGGAAGCCTCTAACACCAAAGCCTTTACGGCACATTGAGAAAGCAGCTGGCAGAACCAATATTTCTGAGCACTGTTACCAACTTTTAAACTCCTGGGGTGGTTCATATAATCCTCCTGACCAATCCACCAACTCCTGCATATTTCTTGCAGCCAATAAGCTGCGTTTCGCATCTGTTGCCCGGATACCAAGATCCTCCAAAGTGGCCACCAATCCTTGATTCCGCAGGGTTTTAATTTCATCCACAGTAATGCTTCTTCCCAAAGGCGTAACCCCTGCTATGGCAGCCAAAGCTGCTTTGCGTTCTTCCAAATTTCTGGCTTGGTATAAATACGCAATCCCTTGTTCTGTGACCACATGGGATACATCATCTCCGTAAATCATGACCGGGGTGTTGGGCAAACCTGCCTTTTTTCCCACTTCCACAGCATCCAATGTTTCCACAAATACTGGTGTTACCCCCACACCAAAGGTTTCCACTGCTTGGACCACAAGCTTCCGTCCCCTGCCCAAAGAATCGCCCTCTTGCTGTAAACTTTGCCATGCTGGGGTGGAATGCCTTCTCCCACCTGTATTATGCCCCATATTCGGAGCACCGCCAAAACCAGAAAGACGGCCTTCTGTCACAGTGGAAGAATTGCCCCAAGCATCCATTTGCAAAGTGGAACCAATAAACATATCAATGCCGTATAAACCTGCCATTTGGGCCAAAGCGCGGTTAGAACGCAAAGAACCATCCCGCCCTGTGGCAAAAACATCGGGTCTTTGCTTAATATAATTGCTCATACCCAATTCACCACCAAAACAATAAATATGTTTGACCCAACCGCTTTCAATGGCCGGAATAATGGTAGGATGGGGATTTAAAACCCAATTGGTACAAATTTTTCCTTTTAGACCCAAAGACTCTCCATACGTAGGCAATAACAATTCAATGGCAGCAGTATTAAATCCCACTCCATGGTTCAAACACTGCACGCCATGTTTGGCATAAATTCCTTTGATACACAACATGGCCATTAAAATCTGAATTTCCGTAATATCCCGGGGGTTTTTGGTAAATAAAGGCTTTACTTCATAAGGTTTATCCGCAACCACCACAAAATCAACCCAATCACCAGGAATATCCACCCGCTCCACCTGTTCCACCAATTGATTGATTTGAGCAATCACAATGCCATCCTTAAAAGCTGTGGCTTCCACCAAGGTGGGCGTATCTTCTGTATTGTTGCCTGTATATAGATTCCCCTGGCTATCCCCTTCATCCGCAGCCACCAAGCACACATGGGGTATTAAATCCACAAATAGCCGGGCATACAATTCCAAATAAGTATGCACAGAACCTATTTGTAAAACATTATCCTGTAACATTTGAGCAATCCGCAAACTTTGGTTTCCTGCATAGGAAAAATCTAAGGTACAAGCAATGGCATCCTCAAACAAATCCAAATGTTCCGGCCTGGAAACACAAGGAAGCACCATATGCAAATGATGAATCAATTCTGCATCCACTTTGGCCAGTGCTGCTGATAAAAATGAAGCTTGCTTCTGATTATTCCCTTCCAAGACAACAGTATCATATGGTTTGATTACGGTTTGTAAAAATTGCCTTATTTTATCAGCAGGAATTACTTTGGTTTTGGTCATGGAAGAAGCTGCCTTTAGTCGCTCTTTTTTGGAATTTTTCCCCAAATCCCAATATTGCTTCATTTGGATACGCTTCCTTTCTGTTTATGTCCACCCTGGTTTTTCTCTTGGGATACAAGCATAAGTAATTTTTTAGCATCTTTATTCCTTGGTTATGCAAAAAGCTTGCTCTTTTTTCGAAAAAATGTCATGATAGTTTCAATCATTGATCTATCATGTTTTCTCAAAGAATTCTTTTACCCAGAACGTTTTTTAGCAGGTTTTCCCTGCCTGCATATGCATTTCCATTTTATTTTTTCAAATAATCATTTTCATGATACACTTGATGTATTATAATTAAAAATATATAATAAAGAATATATTTATACTATAATTACTACCAATTGAGGCGACGATATGGAACTATTACAACTCATTTATTTTGACAAAGTAGCAGAGCTACAACACATGACCAGAGCTGCTCAAGAACTGCATTTGGCCCAACCGGCATTAAGCAAAATGATTAAAACCCTGGAAACAGAACTGGGGGTTACGCTTTTCGACAGAATAGGAAAACGCATTGTTCTCAACCAAAATGGTGTAATTGTGCAAAAATATGCACATCTTATTTTCACTAATTTGCGGGACATGCAAGCAGAGCTGGCTGACAACAACAGAAAAGTAGAAAAGGAAATTACCATTTCCATGCAATCCGCATCAAAATGGCTCCCTGTATTGATCTCAGGATTTAAAAAACAATATCCAGATATCAAAATCGCCATTGTCCAACATACCAATCCCATGGATACCATGCGCTGCGATATCCGCATCAGTTCAGGAAGAACCAAGATAGAGGATACAAATACCATTACACTCTTGGAAGAAGAAATTTTGTTGGCTCTCCCTAAGGAACATCCTTTGGCCACAAAATCTTCCATTGCCCTTACGGATGTCAAAGATGAGCCTTTTATTAGTTTACAAAAAGGCAAGCCTTTGCGGGAAATCACAGATGAATATTGCCGTTTGGCAGGCTTTGAGCCCAAAGTGGTTTTGGAAAGCGATGATCCCTCTACAATCCGGGGTTTTATTCATTTGGGCTTAGGCATCTCATTCATTCCAACCATTACCTGGAACAATATCGCAAACTCCTCCATTGCTCTGTTAAACATATCAAAACCAAAATGCAATCGCTATATCTATCTTTCCTGGAAAAATACCACCTATATTTCCGAAGCAACCAAATTATTTAGAGATTATGCTGTTGAATTTTTTCAAAAGCTTCCCCTTTTGGCCACAACACCATCATCACCTGCTTCAAATTCAACTGATTCATAAAATTAAAAGCCGTTCTTTTAGGAGTTTTATCAATCCAGGAACGGCTTTTAGTAACTCTTATCATATTTACAAGTATGGAAAACGACAAAAAACAATACCTTATCTCATTCTTTTTGTAACTTATTTCTTTATATTATGTTTATGTTTTTGAGGCAAGCTTATTTCTTGGCCCTTTTTTTCTTTTATTAGCCTTAAGCTTTTTGATATGAAAACTTGCTGTACAATGCCCAATACATTATACATGATATAATAAAGGGCCAATCCTGCAGGAACCTTGGTGGCAAAATAGGCAACCATAATAGGGAGTAAATAGGGCATGATTTTGTGGGTTCTATCAGTTCCATTGCTTATCATCCTGCTTTGTATAAATGTTGTCATACCAACCAAAATAGCAAAAAGGACTTTTATATACGAATTCCTTGGCACTGCGGTTCATAAATTTTTCAAAAATTAAATTTTTACATCATTTTTTATTTCCTTTTGTTCTAAAATAATGCTTTGCATGGACAAAAATAAACCAACACCCTTATCCATTGTGTTGGTCATGTAGCAGCGATAAAAACTTTTTTATTTTGAAAAACTGTATATCCTTACTATCTTTCAGGCCAATTCGTTACCTTT
>CATZDY010000021.1 GCA_958417755.1 uncultured Peptococcaceae bacterium | reverse complement strand
GGAAACCATTGACCACATCCATTAATTCTTCTTTTACCGTCAATGGAGCAAGCCATCTTTCAGGAATTGCCTGATAGCCATAATAGGAACCCGCCAAGCCGCCTAATATATTGCCCACTGTATCAGAATCATATCCTTTGTTCACTGCTTTGATGAGGGCATCTTCGAAGTTATCAGTGGACAAAAAACACTGTAGGGTGGTGGCCAGGGTATCCAAAACATTTTCTCTGGGTACAATTGGTTCTGCATTTTTTTGAATTGCTTTAATGATTTGCCAGAAAAATTGTCCTGGATGTAAACCCATGACTTGACAATGTTTATCTGTAAGGGTAAGGGTACTGCTAATCATACTACGTTTGTCCCCTGTGAGGGTTTGAAGATTATAAAGCAATAAATTATAAAAAATACAACTTACAGTGCTTTCTACACTATAATGGGTCATGTTGGCAATTTGTGTGGACCATTTGACCATACTTTGCAAGTTATTCCAATAACCAAAGGTTACTGGTAAAGTACGCATGAGCCCTCCGTTGCTATCCAGCTTGTTTAAGGTTTGAGCTGTGAGGCGAGAGGCTTCTTGCCAACTACCAGTACGCATATAATTCTGAAAAGACGTTTTGGTGGTTTTGCCAATATCTTTGGGTTGGGATTGAAACCAACGCAGGAAATAATAACCAATTTCTTCTATGGGATAGGCATGGTTTATTAGGATACCCTTGGCAACATCTAAAATCATGCTGGTATCATCTGTACATTCCCCTGGCTTTAAGTCAAGCCAGCCGCCACCCACCATTTCTGTAAGCACTCCATATATTTCTTTTATTTCTTCTGGTTTCATGGTTTCCACTGGGGCTCCTAAGGCATCTCCTACGGCTGCCCCGAAAAAGGCGCCTTGTATGACATTTCTAATCTCTCTCACTCATTACACCTTCCCCATAAGGTATTTATTTCAGGATGAGCATTTTACAGGCTTTGATGGTATTGAATTATGAATATAAAGTGCTGTAGATTTTCTGATACCAAAGGACCTTTTGGACGAATTTTTGTGTTTCTGCAAAAGGGATTTGGCTGACTTTTTCATATTGTCCGTCCCAAATTTCTGTTGCTAACCAGTTTTTTACATTTCCTCTGCCGCCATTGTAGGCAGCTAACATCAAAGTTGTATCATTGGCAAACTCTTTTTGCAAATCAGCCAAATACCAAGATCCAATGTTAATATTATATACCGGGTCATACAGGCGTTCCAGGGAATAATTTCCTATCTTACTCTGTTGGGCTGCCCATTCTCCGGTTTCTGGCATGATTTGCATCATTCCGACGGCTCCTTTAGGTGATACTGCCTTAGGGTTAAAGTTGCTTTCTGTTTTAATCACAGCAGTTAGTAAATAAGGATCCAATTGATTTATCTGGGCTTGTTGAAAAATAATTTCTTTATAAGGAATGGGAAATACGAGACGGCAGATGTCTTTTACATGAAAAAGAAGAATGATTAAAATAAAAAAAATGAATAATCTTTTTAGCAATTTTCCCTTGGACAATCTTTTTCGAGAATACAAAGCAACATCACTCCAGATAAAATGGCTTGTCTGACAAGTAGAAAAACAAATAGGAAATCAAGGCAATAAAGACGTATCCTCGTTCTTATGGATGAAAGTATGCCATAAAGCATCCACTTGGGCTTTGGTTTTTTCTGGGGTATAGCTATTGTCAATGATTTTAGTGGCATAAGGAATCTTTTGCCCTTGAGGCATCTGGGCTTTGATGCGAGCCATGGCTTGTTCCAAGGTCAAGTTATTTCTGGCTTGCAACCGTTTGATTTGGATATCCGGGTCAATGGTCACCAGCCATATTTCATCAACCAAATGATTCATGCCTGTTTCAATTAGCAAAGGTACTTCTATGATAAGAGCAAGTGTAGCATTATTTTTTTTATATTGTTGGATTTGGGATTTGATTTCTTTTTCTATCAAAGGATGGAGGATGGCTTCCAATTTTGTCCGTGCTGTTGGATTGTTAAAAATGAGATTACCCATTTTTTGGCGGTCTAATTCCCCGGCAGGGGTTAATAGGTTTGAACCAAATTGATTTATAATTTCCTTTAGTCCAAAACTATTTGGTTTTACCACATCCCTGGCAATTTGGTCTGCGTCTATGACATCTGCTCCCAATTCTTGTAAACGTTCGGCAATGAAGGTTTTACCACTTCCAATATTGCCCGTAAGCCCTATCACTTTCACGCGATTCACTCCACCTTTTGTATGGTATAAAGGTATTGTAATGTTTCGAGATTGTCGAAGAAATTCCTTTATTTTCATATTTATAAAGATGCAGCAAAATCATTGACCAAATTGGTAAATATCCTTTACATGTCTATGATGCATTTGGAATAATGATGTTCAATTGAATCCTTGACATTAATATAACTTTAATATACCCAAAGCAATCAAAATGCAGCCAGGTAAAGCAACCAAATGGCTTCCTAAACGGCTTTTACCAATACGGCTACCAAGATAAAGTCCAAGGCAGATGGTAAAAATTTGACCTATTCCTACAGTAATGGCAGTACCCCATACATGAAAATTCATCATGGATACAGCAAACCCTGAGCCCAAAGCATCCATGGCCAAGGCGATTCCCAATAAAAAAGCTTCTCGAAAGGATATACTCCCTGATTGATCTAAATCTGCTGTATGAGGTTCCTTGATGATACGGATGATCAAACCTAAAATACGCAGCTGTAACAAGGTAATAGGTTCTTCTTCTGTAGAATGGGCGTTTTTCTTTTTTTCCACCAGGGCATGAAACAATGACCAAACACCAATGCATAAAAGAATGATGCCTCCTAATCTTGGGGCTAAGGAGGCTGGAATATAGTTGGAAAGTATGGTTCCCATTGTCATAGATAATATGATGCTTACCACAGACATAAGGCATATAAACAATATGTAGGGAAAAGGAAGCCTGATGGTTTTAGCACCATAAGAGACCCCAGCTCCTAGGGCGTCCATATTAAGCGCCAAGGCAAATAGCAGTATACTGAAAAATTCCATAAAAAAATTCCCTCCCAGTCAACTGTTACCAATTTGATTCAGCCAAGAAAATATAATCAGGAAACTCATGTTTCATATTTATTGGTACAGTATGAAAGGAAGGGAGGATATGTGATTGTTTACAGGGATTAAGGCTTTTGGCATTGGGGGCAAAAAAAGGTACTGCGCCCAGCCATTTGAATTCTTAGGATGCTTTCCCCGCATTGGGGGCATGCTTGGCCTGCTCGGCCGTAAACCAACAATTTATTTTGGTATGAGCCAGGGCTTCCATTGCCATCCACATAATCCTTTAAGGAGGTACCCCTATTTTGAATGCCCTGGGTTAAGACCTCTTGAATGGCTTGATGTAATTTTATCATTTCATGAGGTGATAAAGAATTGCCCAATCTTCCTGGGTATAAACCTGCTCGATATAAGGCTTCATCCGTATAAATATTGCCTAACCCTGCAATAAAGGCTTGGTTTAATAAAAGGGCTTTGAGACGAGTTCGTTTTGGGGCCAGATTTTTTTGTAAGAATTCCAGGTTAAAATTATCTTCCAGAGGTTCGACTCCCAAATCCTTTAAACCTGGCAATTGGTCCATTTGATCCTGGGAGGTTAAAAGAATTCTACCAAATTGTCTTATATCTGTATAACGAAGTTGCTGTTGGTTGTTGAGATCAAAGATAATATGCGTGTGTTTTTCCATTGGTGTATCTGGTGAGCAATATACTAGCCTACCGGTCATGCGCAAATGAACTACCATAATCAAATGCTGGGATAAATGAAATAATAAATATTTACCCCTGCGGCTGATTTGTAAAATTGTTTTATGTTTTATGTTTGCCATTAATTCTTCTGCTGAAGGGATCTGTATTAGCTTGGGTAAGGATATGGTGACTTCTTGAATTTGAAGCCCAATGATTTGGGGAGCTAATGAATTCTTAATGGTTTCCACTTCAGGCAATTCGGGCATCACAAACAACTCCTATAAAATCGAATCTATTTTAATAGTATCACAGCATTGGTTGGTCTCATAAAGGTTTAGTATCATACCAATTGTCTCCTGCTTTCATATCTACCACCAAAGGAACCTTGAGAAGTAGAATATTTTCCATACCTTGTTGAATCAATGGTTTGACATGGGAGAATTCATCTGGGGGAACGTCAAAAATCAGTTCATCATGAACCTGAAGAATCATTTTACTTGCTAAATTTTGTTTAAGAAATTCTTGATAAATCTGCACCATGGCCACTTTGATAATATCCGCCGCACTGCCTTGAATAGGCGTATTCATAGCAGTACGTTCGCCAAAGTTTCTTACTGTATGGTTAGAGCTAAACAAATCTGGCAGATAGCGCTTTCTATGCAATAAAGTGGTGACATAGCCTTTTTGGCGGGCTTCGGCTACAGTGTATTGAAAGTATTGTTGTACCCCTTGGTATCGGCGGAAATAATCCTCAATATATTGTTTGGCTTCTTGACGGGATATTTTCAGGTTTTTGGCTAAGCCAAAATCACTGATGCCATAAATAATACCAAAATTGACTGCCTTTGCTTTGCCCCTCATATCTGGCGTTACTTGATTCATAGGAACATGAAATACTTCTGAGGCTGTCCGGGTGTGAATGTCTTCATTCTTTTGAAACGCTTCTGTTAACACAGGATCACCGGAAAGATGAGCCAAAATGCGCAATTCTATCTGGGAATAATCAGCGCAAAGCATGATATTTTCAGGATGTCTAGGCTGAAATAGTTTTCTTATTTTTCTCCCTTCTTCTAAACGGATGGGGATATTTTGCAAATTTGGTTCAGCACTGGACAGGCGTCCGGTGGCTGTTACATCTTGGTGAAACGTGGTATGAACCAAACCGGTTTGGCCATCAATCAATGGTTTTAACCCATCAAGATAGGTTGATTTTAATTTTGACAACATACGATGTTCCACGATTTTCGCCACAATTTCATGGGAGTCAGCCAGCTTTTCCAATACAGAGGCATCTGTGGAATATCCTGTTTTTGTGCGTTTTACAGCGGGAAGCTGTAATTTTTCAAATAAAATATGGCCAAGTTGTTTGGTGGAATGAATATTAAATTCTTCCCCAGCCATTTGATGGATAGCCTGGGTAAGCTGTTCTATTTTTTCGCCCAATTCCAAGGACATAATTTGTAATTGCTCGGTATCTACTTTTACGCCAGTCATTTCCATGTCAGCTAAAACCAACACCAAAGGAAGCTCAATATCATAATACAATGTTTCCATATCATTATCCTTGATTTTATCTTGCAAAGGTTTATAGAGCTGTTGCAGTACTTTGGCATGGGCAGGAAGACTTTCTTTTGTTTTAGGAGCAAGAACAAGGCCCAAATGTTCCAAAGCAATTTCAGATAATTCACGGCTAGGGGTGGTGGGATTTAATAAATAAGAGGCCACCATGGTATCAAAAGCAAGATGAGAAATTGTAATATGATGTTGCTGCAATAACCATAGGTCATCTTTGGCATTGTGGGAGAGAACCTGTATATGGGGATCCTGACAAATTGTTTGGAGTAAATGCAGCATTTCTTGGGGCATTTTCTCCAGGGGTAAATCATATACAGTTTCTTCGGTGGACAGGGCAGCAGCAATAAGACCGTCTTTTCGATTCCCTAGCAAGGCCAAAGATATGGTTTTGGCCTTTTTAAGCTCAATTTCGGCATTTTGTAACATTGCCTGGGTTTCTAAGGTGATATAAGAGGTGGTAAATGTTTCGATTGTAGATGTACCCGGGGCATCTATGCTTGATTCTGCTGTTTTATCTTGCTTTGTGGACAATTTTAAAATGGATTTGATAAGATTCTTAAATTCTAATTTTTGTAACAATGGCAATACTTGATTGTATGCAGGATCTTTCCATTGATAATGTTCCAAGGTTTCATCCATTGCTATATCCCGCACAATGGTGGCTAGTTTCTTTGATAATAAGGCTTGATCCTGATATTGCTCCAAAGCATTTTTTATTTTAGGCGTTAAATCATGGCGATGGACAATGACTTCTTCCAAAGAACCATAGGTTTTGATCAATTTGGAGGCTGTTTTTTCCCCTATGCCTGGCACCCCGGGTATGTTATCTGAGACATCCCCAGTCAATCCTTTGTGATCAATCAGCTGTTCTGGTAAAATACCATATTTCTCTTGCACCTTTTGGGGATCATATGCATCCAATTCAGTAATTCCTTTTTTGGTTAATAACACTGTTGTCAGGGGGGAAACCAATTGCAAAGCATCCCTGTCCCCAGTCACAATCATGGTATGTAGGCCATTTTTTTCAGCCAATGTTGCCAAGGAACCAATGAGATCATCTGCTTCATAGCCTGTTTGCTCTAAAATTTGTATGTCCATGGCAATCAATATTTCTTTTAAAAGAGGAAATTGAGGCCTTAGGTCATCAGGAGTAGGCTTGCGATGTCCTTTATAATCGCTATATTGCTCATTGCGAAAAGTTATTTTCCCTTTGTCAAAGCAAACTGCCAGCATATCTGGCTTTTTTTGTTGGATTAATTTGAATAGCATGGTCATAAAACCATAAACTGCATTGGTGGGTATCCCTTGGCTTGTGGTAAGGGAAGGAATGGCGTGGTATGCTCGGTGGGCCAAACTATTGCCATCAATGATCATGAATGTATTGGCGACCAATGACAAAACACCTTTCTTGTTTTTATTTTGATGATATATTCTTTGACAGAAAGACTTTTTAGAATTTTTACCATCAAAGAAGTCAATGTTTACTTCATAGTATTTCACCATTTGGAACAAGGAAACCTTTTGCGGAGAATGACTTAAAACAAGCAAAGGTCTTTTGGATATGGCAGGAAATTGTATGATCCAAGAGAAGTTAGTTCTAACCGGTTTTGTAACGGAATTTGTTTTCCTTTGAGGTGATATGAATGGCAAGAGGTTTTTGGTGCATGTGTTTGGCTTTTATGCTAGTGGTTATGCCAATTGCACCAGCAATGGCTTATGATAGTGCTTTGGATGCTTCTCTAAGCATTTATGAAGTCATGGAGTATTTGCATCAGTTACAGATTAGCCAGCCAGATGTGGATCATTTGGCTGAAGGGGCTATTACAGGTATGTTGGAAAGGTTGAATGATCCCTATGCTGAATATTTAACAGAAGATATGATGGCTGCTTATGAAAATGAATTGAACGGTAATTATGTGGGGGTGGGGATTACTTTACTGGAAGGAGAAGAATATCCTTTGATTGCTGATGTGCTCCCTGATTCACCAGCCTCCCAGGTGGATTTACAAAGAGGGGATTTATTGTTAAAAGTCAATGGGGAAGATGTAAAAAGCATGTCCTTGGAGCAACTGAGCGCTAAGTTACAAGGACCTACAGGAACACAACTGACCTTAGGGATTCGTCGGGGCACAGTAGAAATGGATGTTCCTTTGTCCTTGGATGTTTTATCCTTTCCTACTGTCATAGGAGGAGAAATTTTTGATGATGTGGGCTATATTGAAATTTTAACCTTTGGGGAGAAAACTGCCCAAGAATTTACGACAGAATTGGATGCTTTGTTAACCCAAAAAGTACAAGGCTTGATTCTTGATTTGCGCAATACCCCTGGGGGATATCTACAACCAGCAGTGGATATTGCTGGGAATTTTTTGCCGAATGATTCCTTGGTATTAACTGCTGTGGCAGGCAATGGGCAAAGGGAAGAGTATCGTACCCAAAAAACGCCTCGTTGGCATGGAGGCAAAGTGGTTGTTTTGATGAATGCTTATACTGCCAGTGCTTCGGAAGTATTGGCTGCTGCTTTAAGGGATCATGATGTTGGCATATTGTTGGGTGAAACCTCTTATGGAAAAGGAGTGTTACAGGATGTGATTCCTTTGGAATATGGAGGGGCTCTAAAAATTACCACTGCACAATATGCGACGCCTCGGGGAGACTTTATTGATGGCAAGGGGCTTATGCCAGATGAATGGGTTGCCATAGAAGAATTACAACTTGTAAAGGCTAAGGATATCATCCAAGGCCCAGCAAAGAATCGAGTTGTTTTCTCGCAGGATAGCAATGAAGTGGTGGTCAATGATGTGACCATGAATATGCAGGAAATTCCTTTTCAACATGCAGATGTGCTGTATGTACCCCTGCGGTTTGCATTTGAAGCTCTGGGATATGCTGTAACCTGGGATGAAGCCAAGCAGCATATTGAAGTCAAAGGCCATGGACATACCTACGAGTTTTTGCTGGAGAGTGGTACAGCGTTTTATGATGGGACAAAAGTGATATTGCAACATGCTTTGCTGGCCAAAGATACTGTCACGTATTTGCCTGTAAACATTAAAATACCAGGAATATCCATTCAGGAGAAAAAAGGAAAAGTAGAACTAATCCAGACAAATGCATAATAGACTGATAGTAGGATTTCCTAATATGTTCTAAAAAATTGAACAATGACAGAAAAGGAAACCTTACATTGAACGCAGGAGGGTATGCATGGATTTCTTGGTAGAAATCATCGCCGTGGTGGCTGCAAAAGTGACTGCTTGTATTGCTGCTTTAGGCTATTGGGGCGTAGCCATAGGTATGGCCATTGAAAGTGCTAATATCCCTTTGCCCAGTGAGCTGATTCTTCCCTTTGGCGGATATTTGGTTTATGAAGGACAATTGCATTTTTGGGGAACTGCCCTGGCAGGTGCTCTGGGAGGGACCCTGGGTTCCATTGTATCCTATTGGTTAGGCTATTATGGAGGAAGGCCATTGTTAGCCAAATACGGTAAATATGTGGGGTTTTCCCCTAAACGGTTTTATACAGCAGAACAATGGTTTCTACGCTATGGTGAGCTGACTGTATTCTTTACCAGATTAATGCCCATTGTTAGGACATTTATCTCATTGCCAGCAGGTATTTCTGGTATGAATTTCTATCGCTTTGTCTTGTATACTTTTTTAGGCTCATTGCCTTGGTGTGTATTTCTTACTTATCTTGGTATGAAATTGGGAGAACATTGGCATATATTGGGTCCCTGGTTTCATAAAATGGATGTATTGATTGTAGGGGCTTTGCTTGTTTTGGTGGTTTTGTATGTATATCATAAAAGGAGATATAGATAGTAGATGCATCATTTAATGGTATTGTAGTTAAATCCTTTGACAAGCAATTACAAAATTTGGAGCAAAGGGCTTTTTAATGACTTGGTTAGCTTTTGATACTTGGGCTTGTGCCAATGGAGTAATGAAAAGGTCTGTTTATCCAGGCCTTTTTCTATTTGTCTCATTCATACTTCTGTTTTCATTACTTTGCCCAAAGGGTATGCGTTTCCTTTATGATATGTTACACCACTTCCTTTGCTTGTACAGCTATAGCCATGTTGGCTGTACAAGGGGTTAGGCATTTTTGATGGCCAAAATGGATTATGCTTGGGGCTTTATCATTTTGGATATTGTAGCAGGGGATTTATTGGATATCATAGATGGCTTGGTGATATATTTGCCTCTGTTGGATAAAGGATTATGATGTAGAGAAAAAAGCTGCCTTTTAAAGCAGCTTCTGGTTTTGCATTTAAATAGTATTGGATTATAACAAAATTTTATGCACCTGCTAATTTGCATAGAATAGTGCCAAATTGAAGCGTGTATGCATCGCCTTTGTGATGATTATCTAAAGAAGAATTCATGATTTGTTGTTTTGCATTTACACCTTTTTAGCAATTGTTGTCTTAAGAAATCATTTATACATAGGTGTACCGTGTTGCAATAATTCAGAAACAGTCACAAGGGTATATCCTTTTTCTTGTAATCCTTCCAGCACCTTTGGCAATGCTTCTGGGGTTTGGAGGCATGTATCACTGGCATGCATTAAGATAATGGCCCCTGGATGAATGTTATCCAGTACCCGACTGACAATGGCGTCTACTCCAGGTTTTCTCCAATCCAAGGAATCCACACTCCATTGTATAATTTGGTAATTAAGTTCATTGGCAATATCAATGACTTTATCATTCCAAGCACCATTGGGAGTCCGAATAAAATGAGGGGCCTTTCCGGTTATTTCTTCAATGCTTTGTTGGGCTGTATTGATTTCTGCCTTGATTGTTGCTTCACTTTCTTGGTCAAGATTGATATGTTGATTGCCATGAGATGCTATTTCATGTCCATCTGCCACCAATCTTTTGGGGTATTCGGGATATTTTTTGGCCCAAGGTCCTGATAAAAAGAAGGTGGATTTTATGTTATGTTCCTTCAAAATATCCAGCACAGGGCCTGGTACCTCTGTTCCCCAGCTGATATCAAAGGTAAGGGCTGCAATTTTATCTTTTGTTTTTACTTTGTAAATGGGCTGGGAAAGGGTGCCTATTGCTGCGGTGGTGATGGCTTCCTTTGCCAATACAGAGCAAATTAATGCGCCAATCAGCAAAAGAGCTCCACTTGTTTGTAAAAATTTTTTAAGCCGATAAAAATTCCAATAATATAATTTCATGGGGATGCCTCCTTAACCGTTTTGGTTTAAAAGGAAAAACCAGTTTGTTTATGAATATTTTGTACAAGCAAATAATATGTTTTTTTATGGTTATTTTATTATCAAGCCAGCAGAAGCTTTTAAGTCACTTATAAGGAAGAAATTGCTTGACTTTTATGATGGGGTAGGGCATAATGGAGGACACAATAGGAATGATATGGGTGCATAGCTCAGGGGGAGAGCACTACCTTGACACGGTAGGGGTCGTAGGTTCAAATCCTACTGTACCCACCAGCGGAAATGCCTGCAAAGATGCGATGGTGAAATTTGCAGGTATTTTTATTTTGTGATTTATGCCATATACGTATTGTTATATTTTTGATGTTAAAGTTACTAAGCATCATGGCTTAAATGAGTGCGAGCTTTCTTAATTCACTTGTAAATTCTACTATATAACGATAAAATGAAAAAACCGTCCTAAAAGAACGGTTTATAAAAATAATCTTTTGCTTTATACTTATTCCAAAGACATAATCACAGCATCAGGATTTACAACATCACAGGGGGAGGCATTGATTTCTTTTACCACCCCGTCTACAGGTGAAAATATTTTGACCATCATTTTCATGGCCTCAATGGTTGCTACTTCATCATTTTGTTTTACTGTGTCCCCCACCTTTACATTGATGGATACAAGTTTACCCACCATGGGGGCGTTTACTGGTGTGCTCATATTATGTGTTACCTCCTTATGATTATGAATATAATTTTATGACTTTTGCACATGTTGATTATATCAGGATTATCATTTTGAGACAAGTTATATAAATGCGGTAGGTGATTGATGCTATAAGATAACTTTAGATAAATAAAATGATAAGGAATTTTGAGTTGGCTTAGTTTGGCAATCGCTTTGTATGTAATCATGTAATGATAAAAATTTGTAGGAAAAAAATAAATTTCATGGTTTTTATTGATGTGCAGCTGTGGTTGGGGTAAAATAACATACTGGCATAATGAAATGGAGTGAAGACAAAAATTGGAGGAAAATCCAAGAATGTTGTAGAATTAATAAAATGGTAGAATGATTATTTTATGTAGGGTTAAAAGACTTTGATAAGACCAGTAGGGAAGATTACATTCATTTTAAGAAATTATTTATATCATGGTAAAAAATTGGTAAGAATATTTTTATTAAATAGCAAGGGGGATTCTCTCATATATGAAAGCAACGGCGGAAAAAATTGAAAAAAATACTGTGATGCTTGAAGTAGAAGTGGAGCAAGATCAGTTCTCCAAAGCCGTGGAAAAGGCTTATAAAAATATTGTTAAAAAAGTAAATGTTCCTGGTTTTCGGAAGGGAAAAACCCCCAAGGTAGTCTTGGAGCGTTATATTGGCAAAGAAGCTTTTTATGAAGAAGCAGTGGAGCTTGTGGTGCCAGATGCTTATATGAAGGCCATTGAAGATACGGGAATAGAACCAGTGGCTCAGCCAGAGGTAGAATTGGTGCAAGTAGAAGAGGGCAAGCCAGTGGTATTTAAGGCCAAAGTTGTGGTTAAACCGGAAGTAATTTTGGGACAATATGTAGGAATAGAAGCTACCAAGGAAAAGCGCTCCATAACGGATGAAGATGTACAGCAAGAACTGGAGCGTTTGCAGAACAGGCATGCTGAGTTGATTAGTTTGGAAGAAGGTACTGTAGAAAATAAGGATGTTGTAAGCATTGATTTTGAAGGGAAAATAGATGGTGTTCCTTTTGAAGGTGGTCAGGCAGATAATTATTCTTTGGAAATTGGTTCCAATACGTTTATTCCTGGATTTGAAGTTCAAGTGGTGGGCATGCAAGTAGGGGAAACAAAGGATTTGCAAGTAAAATTCCCTGAAAACTATGGGAAAGAAGAACTCAATGGGAAAGATGCTGTTTTTACTGTAAAAGTGAATTTAATTAAGCGCAAAAAGTTGGCAGCTTTGGATGATGAATTTGCCAAAGATGTCAGTGAGTTTGATACATTGGAAGAATTAAGAACTGATATTAGGAATAAATTAGAAAAAAGTGCTGAAGATGTAGCTGCCAGAGCATTAGGGTTAGAGGTGGTAGCCAAGGCAGCAAAGAATGCTGAAATGGATATCCCCCCCGAGATGATTGATGCCCGGGTGGATGAGATGGTGGCAGGGATGAACCAACGGATGTTATCCCAGGGCATGTCATTGGAGATGTATTTACAATACACCAATAGCAACATGGATGAGCTTAAAAGAAGATATCGGTCCGATGCTGAGGATAATATTCAGCGGGATTTGGTTGTTGAAGCCATTGCCAAAGCTGAAAATGTAGATGCCACAGAGGAAGAAATTGATCAGGAAATAAGAAAAATGTGTGAAGAAACAAAACAAGAATACGATGTGGTGAAAAAAATTATTGATAAACAAGGACAGCTGGATTTCATAAAAAGGAGTATAATAAGAGATAAGGTAGTGCAATTTATGATTGATAAAGCTGTTGTGGAAGAAAAAGAATTGGAAACAGCCCAGAAATAGAATAAAAAGTATTTGGCTTCATGTGGGGAGGGATGTTCGTGTCCAGTCTAATACCAATGGTGGTGGAGCAAACCAATCGTGGCGAGCGAGCTTATGATATTTATTCCAGATTATTAAAAGACAGGATTATATTTATTGGTGGCGCCATTGATGATCATGTGGCAAATGTTGTCATTGCAGAGTTATTGTTTTTAGAAGCAGAAGATCCAGAAAAAGATATTCATTTATATATTAATTCTCCCGGTGGTGTTGTGACAGCTGGGATGGCTATTTATGATACCATGCAATATGTAAAAGCTGATGTATCTACAATTTGTTTAGGGCAAGCAGCAAGCATGGGGGCCTTTTTGTTGGCTTCTGGGGCCAAAGGAAAGCGTTTTATCCTTCCTTATGCCAGGGTTATGATTCACCAGCCTTTGGGAGGAATGCAAGGTCAGGCAACGGATATTGATATTCATGCCAGGGAGATTTTGCGTACCAAAGAAACTTTGAATCAATTGTTGGCTGCGCATACAGGTCAGCCATTGGAAAAAATTGCGGCAGATACAGAGAGAGACTTCTTTATGTCTGCTGAGGAAGCCAAACAGTATGGTCTTGTGGATGAAGTGTTTCAAAAAAGAAAATAATGATTGGATGAAGAAAGGAAGCTAAGGTAGGAAGAGGTGGGAATATGTTTAACGAAAAGGGTCAGCTAAAATGTTCTTTTTGCGGGAAATTACAAGATCAGGTAAAGAAACTAGTTGCCGGTCCTGGGGTATACATCTGCGACGAGTGCATAGAACTATGTAATGAAATTATTGAGGAAGAGCTCAGCGAAGATGTAGGCTTTGACTTGGGAGATATTCCAAAACCTAAAGAAATAAAAGAAATTTTGGATCAATATGTCATTGGCCAAGAAGAAGCAAAAAAATCTTTGTCCGTGGCTGTATACAATCACTATAAACGAATCAATCTTGGCAGCAAGATTGATGATGTGGAACTTCAAAAAAGCAATATTGTGTTAATTGGCCCCACTGGGAGCGGTAAAACATTGTTAGCCCAGACTCTTGCCCGACTTCTCAACGTACCCTTTGCGATTGCTGATGCTACATCATTAACAGAAGCTGGATATGTGGGGGAAGATGTGGAAAATATCTTGCTCAAACTCATCCAAGCAGCGGATTATGACGTGGAAAAAGCGGAAAAAGGAATCGTATACATTGATGAAATCGATAAAATAGCCCGTAAATCAGAGAATCCTTCGATTACCAGGGATGTTTCCGGTGAAGGAGTACAACAGGCTTTGCTGAAGATATTGGAAGGTACAGTGGCCAGTGTACCTCCCCAAGGTGGTCGCAAGCATCCCCATCAAGAATTTATACAGCTGGATACCACCAACATATTGTTTATCTGTGGCGGAGCTTTTGATGGCATAGAAAAAATCATCCAAAGCCGTACAGGGAAAAAGACAATGGGCTTTGGGGCAGAAATAAAAAGTCGCAAAGAAATACGGATAGGGGAAATATTAAGTCATATCTTGCCAGAGGATTTGTTGAAGTATGGCTTGATACCTGAATTTGTAGGACGTTTGCCCATTATGGTTACACTGGATGCTCTGGACGAAAATGCCTTGGTAAGAATTCTAACTGAACCTAAAAATGCTTTGGTCAAACAGTATGAAAAGCTGTTTGATTTAGATGGGGTTGTGGTTGAGTTCCAACCAGAGGCATTGATTGCTGTGGCTGAAGAGGCCTTAAAACGTAAAACCGGAGCCCGGGGACTTAGGTCTATTTTGGAAGAAATCATGTTGGATATTATGTATGAAATTCCATCCCGGGATGATATTGCCAAATGTATTATAACCAAAGAAACCATTGCCAATAAGGAAAAGCCGGTTATTATCACCATGGATCGTAAAAAGAAAAAGGAAGAATCAGCCTAAACAATAGGATAAAAGAAACTTGTATTGATTGAAGAGTAAAATAAAGTATATGAAAAAGCTGAGGGAAGAAAAGTATTTTCTAGCCTCAGCTTTTTTATGTGCCTTTGTTTTCTTGCTTTTCGCTATAAGGATTGGCAGCAATCAAAGCAAGCTTTTGGGCTCGCCCCATATGTTTGATTTCTTGTTCCCTGCGTAAAGCAGCGGATTGATTGGCCATTTGTTCGCAATAAACCACCTGAACAGGCAAACGGGTACGGGTATATTTAGCGCCTTTTCCTTTGTTATGGCTACAAAGGCGTGAATGAACATTTTTGGTCCATCCTGTATATAAGGTGTTATCTGCACACAAAAGGATATAGACAAAGAATTGATCGTCCATGGGTTCTCCTAGTACGAAGGGTTTTTGCTAACAATATGAATGCTTGAAATATGTTTTTCTTATCATTTTGTTTGCTTATCCATGCCAAGTTCTGGAGTTTGGTCTGGTTTTTGGCTTTTGGCATAATAAGCAATGCTGGCCAAAATAAGAATGCTGCCAATTCCTTGGGCTATGCTAATGTTTTCATGGAGTATGATATAGGCCAAGGCAGCGGCAATAATGGGTTCCCCCAATGTAGCCAATGATACCAAGGTGGTGGATAGATATTTGAGACACCAACTGAGAAGGCTTTGGCCTAATACTGTACTACAAAGGGCTAAAAGGAAAAACATAAGAAAGTCTTGGTGGGTATAGCCAGTGAAGGGGGCTTTGGATATCAAGGCATATCCTCCCATGATAAGGGTACCGCAGGCATAAAGAATGACGGTATAAGGAACGATTTCCATTTTACTTCTCACCTGGGTGGTACAAAGAAGATGTCCAGTAAGGAATAAAGCCCCTAACAAGGCCAATACATTGCCCCAAATGTGCTGAAGCCCCAGGGAGAAATCCCCCCAATTGAGGATTACAATACCAACCAAAGCCCAACAAACACTAAGAATTTTTTCTTTTGTAATAGGTTCTTTCCATAGAAAAAAGCTAAATACTATCACAAAAATAGGATGGATATTGACCAGCACAGTTGAGCTGGTGACAGTGGTATACAATAGGGATGAAAACCAGGTGGTAAAATAAAAAGACAAACAAGCGGCAGAAAGGAATATGAGCAAAATATCCTTTTTGGTAATATTTGTCCAGTCTTTTTGTTTGGTTTTGATAATCATTGGCACAGTGAGGATAAAGGTAAACAAAAGACGGTAAAAAGCAATGATTTCCGAAGGAGCGGAGGTAAATTTAACAAAAATAGCAGAAACAGAAAGACCAATAATCCCCACCGCAAGAATCAGGTAATGATTAGGCATAAAAAGGCATTCCTTTCTTTATCCAGCTATGGGCAAAAAGTGCTTTATTGATTCGCTGAACAATAGAATAAATGTAATAAAAGTAAAAATATTATGAAAACTATTTTCAGCTATAAATCTTAAAAGCCATTATGTTACTATATGCAAAATAAATATAGTTTCTACAAATTTTAAAAGAATATCATTCAGCTTGCAATGTTTTTATGGAATTTTTTTCACAAATTCATAAACCAAGCATATTGGATTGTGAGATAAATGTCAAGATGGATAAAATCTATATAAATTAGCAATAATAGTAAAAGAAAGGACAAGGGGGTGCTGTGTTGGAAAATGCAGTGTTAGGCATCAATAGTGTGCTGATATTTGTGCAAGTATTTTTTGCGGTTATTGTTGGTTTATATTTTTGGAATTTGTTAAAAGCCCAACGGGGAACTAAAAATGTTGTGGAAAAAAAGTCATGTAAGGAATTAGAATCTCTGCAACGTTTGCGGGCAGTTTCTTTGACAGAACCATTGGCAGAGAAAACCAGGCCAACCAATTTTGAAGAAATTATCGGCCAAGAAGAAGGGTTAAAATCCCTTCGTGCTGCTTTATGTGGGCCCAATCCTCAGCATGTGATTATTTATGGACCACCAGGGGTGGGAAAAACAGCTGCCGCCCGTATTGTATTGGAAGAAGCCAAGAAAAATCCATCTTCTCCCTTTTCTAAGGATGCTAAATTTGTGGAAATGGATGCTACCACAGCTCGTTTTGATGAAAGGGGAATCGCGGATCCTTTGATTGGTTCTGTGCATGATCCCATCTACCAAGGAGCAGGTCCTATGGGAGTGGCCGGAGTGCCTCAACCTAAAGCAGGTGCCGTAACCAAGGCTCATGGTGGTATATTGTTTTTGGATGAAATTGGTGAATTGCATCATATTCAAATGAACAAACTTTTGAAAGTCATGGAAGATCGCAAGGTATTGCTGGAAAGCGCTTATTATAATGCTGAGGATACCAATATCCCCAGCCATATTCATGATATTTTTCAAAACGGTATGCCTGCTGATTTCCGTTTGGTGGGGGCAACCACACGATCAGCAGAAGAAATTCCCCCAGCCATTCGTTCCCGTTCATTGGAAATCTTTTTTAGACCATTGAAACAAAAGGAAATCGAGTCCATTGCTGCCAATGCCAGTCAAAAGGTAAAATTTCCTTTGGAAGACGGATGCTTGGGTATTGTAGGGAAATATGCCACCAATGGCCGGGAGGCAGTGAATATTGTGCAAATTGCTGCAGGCATTGCCATGACTGAGGGACGAAAAACCATTACCACCAAAGATGTGGAATGGGTTATCCATAGCGGACACTATAGCCCCCGTATGGAAAAGAAAATCCCTGCTGCCCCCCAGGTGGGGTTGGCCAACGGATTGGCTGTTTATGGACCCAGCAGCGGCATTTTGATGGAAATAGAAGTGGGAGCCATTGCGGCAAAACCAGGCTTAGGCAAATTAATCATTACTGGTGTTGTGGAAGAGGAAGAAATGGGTGGTCGGGGACATACCTTAAGACGTAAAAGCATGGCCAGGGGTTCTGTGGAAAATGTGTTAACTGTTTTACGCCGGACCACTGATGTAAATCCTGTTGATTTTGATATTCACATCAATTTTCCTGGTGGTTCACCTGTTGATGGTCCCTCTGCTGGTGTGGCAGTGGCCACAGCTGTATATTCAGCCATTAAGGGCATACCAGTGGACAATTGTTTGGCCATGACAGGGGAAATTTCCATTCGGGGATTTGTATTACCTGTGGGAGGGGTAGTAGCTAAGGTAGAAGCAGCCCGTTTGGCCGGAGCCACCAAAGTATTGATTCCTGAAGAAAACAATCAAGATATGTTTCAGGATATAGAAGGTATTCAGGTGATTCCAGTGAATCATTTGTCCCAAGTACTTGCCATTGCTTTTGGTGAGGAAGCTGTTGAAAAAAATACTGGTTCTTTATCTATGAAACCAGATGTTTTAATTGCTGCCAGCATAGAAGGGGCTAATTGTCACTAAAATAAATGTTTGTTATGAGTGAAGATAAACTAAAAGTTAGGCTTTAGGTTATGAAACCTTGGCCTATTTTTTTTAGATGTAACTTTTATGTATCAGGGAAAGGAATATGTGGATTTTTGCAGAATCAATGGGGCAAAGATAAAATTGAGATAATAGGTATGGAGTCAATGATGTCCAAAGAGAGTTTTATTGAAATCAAAGAGATAGTAAAAAAATATGGAAAGCATATAGCTGTTGATCATATTTCCTTTGACATTAACAAAGGAGAGATTTTTGGTTTATTGGGACCCAATGGAGCTGGAAAATCCACTTTAATTGCCATGTTAGCCACAGCTTCTAAACCTACTGCTGGGGAAATCCTGATTGCAGGAAAAAGCTTACAAAAAAACCAAAGGGAAATGAAAAAAATGATAGGCTTTGTACCCCAGGAAATTGCTTTGTATACCCAATTGAGTGGTATGGATAATTTGCGTTTTTGGGGACAAGTGTATGGGCTAAGGGGCGGATCTTTACAACAAGCCATTGATTGGGTACTACCGATCATAGGGCTTGAAAAAAGAATCAAAGATAAGGTGGCGGAATATTCCGGTGGTATGAAACGCAGGCTGAATATTGCTGTGGCTTTGTTGCATCGGCCTGCAATTTTGATTTTGGATGAGCCTACAGTGGGTGTGGACGTATATTCTTGCAAACGTATTATGGAAGCAATCAAAGCCTTGGCTGTTTTAGGCAGCACAGTGATCATGGCCAGCCACTATTTGGATCAGCTGGAGGAGACTTGCCACCGGGTGGCTATTTTGGCTGCTGGGAAAATCAAAGCCCTGGGAACTGTAGAAGAATTGGCTGATAGTCTGCAAACCTATGCCCAGGATTGGGATTGAAAGGAAAGGAAGCGATTGCCGTGGAAACAGAGGTTGGGACAAAGCAAAGTACAATAGAAATAGAGAAACCAGGAAAAAGTCGTCAAAGGAAGATAATCATCATATTGATTGCTGCTTTGCTGGTTATTTTGATCGCCGGGGGAGCTTATGCCTATATTGGTCTTGACTTGGGAAAAAGCCCGAAAAAGATATATTTTGAAGCAGAGGCAAAGGACCTCAATACCATGATGGATTTTATGACCTCCCAATATACCCGATATCAGGATGCCTATATAAAGCCTTACCAGGACAATACCGTAACGTCAGATTTGACAATGTCCATGGAGGTGAAGGGAATCTCGCCTTCGGACGCCCGGAGCAAGATGTTGCTGGATTTACTGGAAAAAAGCAAACTAAAGGTACACACAGAGCGGGATGATAAAAATCAGCGTTCCTATGGAAAAATGGATCTGGCTTTGGCTGGCAGCAACCTTTTGGGGGTAGAAGGTTTTATGGATAAAACCAAAATTGGGTTTGCCATGCCGGTTATTTATGATAAATATGTGTTAATGGATTTAAAGGATAAGGATTTACTGGAAGAAAAATATGGTTTGAATAATCTGCCGAATCAAGTGGTGAAGATGGATGATATCATTCAAGCCTTGAGCATACCAGAAAAGGATTTGCGTAAGGTTTTTTCTGGATATGCAAAATTATATGCCCAACATATACAAGCAGATCAAGTTATCTTGGATAAGGGTGCTGTGTTTGAAGAAGAAAATACCCGCATTCCAGCCAGAAAAATTACTGTCACATTTACAAAAGAGCAGTGGAAAGCATTGCAACGTGCTGTGGCCACAAGAATTGGACAAGATGAGGCTTTGGTAGACTTAGTATACAACAAGCAAACAGATATATGGAATCTAATGGAGAAAAGCGGGTATTCCATGGCCAGTGACATGCAAAAGCTGAACAAAGAGGAAATCAAAGAAAATATGCAAGGGCTGAGTAGGGATTTATTGCAGCAAATAGAGCAATCCTCTTTGGATAGTTCCTTGGTCATGACTTTATATGTCGATAATGCGGATTATATTTTAGAAAGAACCATTGCCTTGGCAGGGGATAAAGAGACAGACCCTTTGGTTCGGATCGCCCGCTGGACAGATAAGACAGGAGATTTCCATGGTATCATATATGTTGGTCAATCAAAAGGCAATGATAACACTGCGGGGCAAGAAATACAATTGACCTATACAGGAACACCAAAGGAAACAGCACCCACGGGTCAGGCACAATTAACCATAACAGATAAAACAATAGAGGCAACACCTGCTGTAACAACATTACAGGCAAAGTATGCCTTTACCTTGGAAGACTTCAATAAAACCTATGATATTCAATTTGAATTGGCGAATGATTCCTCCAGTCCAAAAGTTGTGGGGCATTGGACGAATCTGGTAACAGAAAATAAAAAGGATAAGACCACTGATTCTGATGCTTCGTTGCAGTTGAATTTGAATATACCTGAGCAAAATATGGAGAATGCTGCGATTCATTTTCAGATGCAAGGAAAGGATGTTTGGGGGCAACCCGTGGCTTTGCCTACTATAACCAAGGAAAATTCCATTGATTTAGCCCATATGTCAGGGGAGGAAATGGTGGAAACCTATGGGGCATTGCAAAAAGGAATGGAAACGTTTTTGAATCAAAACTTGTCATTGATGCAGACTTTTTTTAATCAATAAGCCTTTTAGCCAATGAAAAAAATCATTGGGTAAAAGGGCCAGTATATTTTAAAGGTTAATTTGGTGAGTCAATCATGTTGGTATGGCAAATTTGTAAAAATGAATTAAAAATGTTTATCAAAGACAGGGTAGCATTGATTATGTTGTTTACCCTGCCTTTGCTGTTTATTTGGTTGTTTATGCAGGCTTTTTCTCCTTATTTGTATGACAGTCGTTATAGTGAGCTGTTTTCCATTGCCATTGTGGATGAAGATAATACCACATTGTCCCAAATGTTGGTCAACCAATTTCAAGGGGAAGAGTATATTGAAAAATATGTCCAAGTGCACCATACGGATCGAAGCACAGCAATGGATATGTTGGAGAAAGATGAAATTGCAGGGATCATTATCATGCCTGAGGATTTTACCGGAAGTATTTATCGTGGAGAAAACCGTTCCTTGATTTATATAGGCAACCAAGCCCAAGCCTTTACATCAGATTTGTTAAAGGGGCAATTGGAGAGCTCCTGTCAATTGGTTTCTGCTGGACAAAGCGGGGTACTTGCTGTATTGCGTTCCATTGCCTTGGGGGGGGCTAACGCGGATTTGCGGGATAGCCAATTGCAAGAAACTGTATATGCCTTTACCATGGACGCCTTAGATAGAACCAGGATTTTTGCAGAAAAAACAGTATCCTTTATTCCCAATGTAAATCCCTCAGAATATTTTAGCGCTTCTTTGATCATTGTTTTTGTGGCCTTTTTGTCCATCCGGGGGATGAAGTCTTTACTGGATGAAAAAGAACCCGGTATGGGCAATCGCTTGAAATCTTCCCCCCTCAGGCTTTGGCAATTAATAGGAGGAAAGCTTTTGGCCTCATTTTTAGTGGCCTTCGTCCAGCTGATTGTGATTGTGTCCATCACAGGGCTGGTATTTCAAAATTACTTTGGAGGTTCCATGTTGAATTTATGTTTATTGTTCCTTGCCGCTGCCTTTGCCGTTGCCGCTTGGGCTATGTTTGTGGCTGGCGTATCCCCCAATCCCCAGGTGGCCAGTTTGTTAGGCTATGTGGGAACCCCTGTTTTAGCCATCATTGGGGGGAATATTTATCCCTTGGTGGCTATGCCTGATATATTAAAAACAGCCAGCCAATTTACTTTGAATCGTTGGGCTATGGATGGATTTTTAAAAGTATTCGCCGGGGATACTTCCTTTACTGTGGGGCAGGATGTAAGCATGCTTATCATCATAGGAGCTGTGTTTTTGGTTTTGGGAACAGTTTCCTTTGGCTTGGCCTGGAAACGGTAAGGATTTTTTAGGAACAAGGTGAGATTAGAAAATGCGTATGATGGCCAGTATGATAGGGTATAAATTAAAGTTAATGGTAAACAATAAAGGGTTTCTTTTTTTTATGCTCCTCATTCCTTTGTTGATTACCTTTATGGTGGGACATGTGCAAACCTATGAACGGCAAAACCGGGTGCCCATTGCTTTGGTGGATGAAGATAATAGCGCCTATGCAAAACAGGTGGTGGATGGATTTGCTAAACATCAGGAGATTCAAGTAATCCAAACGGATGAAACAAAAGCATTATCTTTGGTGGAGAATTATCAAGCAGAAGCTGCTTTTATCATCCAAAAGGGATTTGCCGAAGCTGTCCAAAGGGGAGATATTGAAGGCATCATTACCTTAGTAAAATCGCCTAATTCCCAGTCCTACGATTTGATCAAAGATATGTTGGCCAGTGAGGTCATGCGTTTGCATATGAATGTGGCAGCAGCGGATTGGACTTTGCGTTTGTACAAGGAAAACCATTTGTATCAGGGGCAGCAATCGGATCAAGAATTGTGGCAATCTGTCTGGGATTATGCGGATTCTTTATGGGAACCCCAGCCTTTGATGACCTTGGATTACCAAGAGCGGCGGGGCGCTTTTGCGGTGACAGAGGAACACATTCCCATCTCTGTCCTAACATCCGTATCCACAGGCATGGTGATTATGTTTCTGATGCTCATGATCATGTTTCACAGCAGCTGGATAATTGAAGAGCGAAACAATGCCACCTTGAAGCGACTGGTCAGTATCTCCGGATTATTGCGCAAGTATTATATGGCCAGTATCATTGCTTTGTTCTGTTTGGCTGGTTTACAGCTTTTACTCATGGCTTTGCTCATGAAAGTGTTGTTAGGCGTTCATCTCTTTTGGGGCCCCTGGCAAGGAGTTATCTTGGCTACCTATATATTTGCTGTCATTGCTTTGGGCATGTTATTTGCTTCTTTGTTTAAAACCCCGGTGCAAATGCAAGCCGGGGCTCCGGCCATTGCTTTGTTGACCAGCATTGTGGGTGGTTGTTTTTGGAGTTTTATTGAACCCAGTAAGCAATTAAAAGAATTGGCTTTTTGTACCCCCCAGGGTTGGGCACTGGAAGCGATGAAAGGGATTGCCATGGAAACCTATCAAATACAAGATGTTTTGACCATAGCGTTGCTGTTATTGCTTTTTGGCCTGGTGGTTTGTGGGGTGAGTTTTTGGAGAATCAAAAGAATTGCTATGGAGTAATGGATTTTTAGGTGAATCAAAACAACCAAGAGTACTAAGCTGAACAAAAAAAGAAAGGTTTTTGTATAAAAAACTAGATTTTTTGTTGGTTATACAATATACTAACTTACGATATCATATGAAAGTATTTAGATGTAGGAGGGGAAAGGTAGTGAAAAAGCTAACAAAGGTGTTGGCCGTCATGTTGGCAGTGTTGATGTTGGGCGGTGTATTGGCGGGTTGTCAGGAGGAACAGAAAAAAACTACATATAGGATTTTGGATGAAACCTTGGATGCAGAACAATATGCCATTGGTTTCCGTAATGCGGATATTGCCTTGGGTTTAGAAGTGCAAAAAGTAATGGATGAGATGCTGGCAGATGGTACTTCAGCAAAGATATCAGAGAAATGGTTTAATGGAGAAGATATTATGTTGAAGAACGCAGATTATTTGGAAGAGACCAAAGCTCCAGAGGGAGATCAATCATTACAAAAAGTATTGGATAAAGGAACATTAGTTTTAGGTTTAGATGATAGTTTTCCGCCTATGGGATTTCGTGATCCTGATACAAATGATATTGTAGGTTTTGATATTGATTTAGCTAACGAAGTAGCCAAACGTTTAGGGGTTACATTAGAGGTACAACCAATCAATTGGGATGCCAAAGAATTAGAACTCACTACAAATCGTATCGATTGCATTTGGAATGGTATGAGTGTGAATGAGCAACGACTAAAAGATATGTTTATGGCCAAACCTTATATCGCGAATGAACAAATCGTGATTGTGCCTGAGGATTCTGATATTAAGACTCTTGCGGATTTAGCAGGCAAAAGGGTTGGTTTACAAAAAGGTTCCACTTCATTGGATGCATTTCAGAAAAATGAAGTTTCTTCTTCTGTAAAAGATTTGGTTCAATTAGATGATAATGTGACTGCTTTCTTGGAGCTTAAGACAGGACGTATTGATGCCTTTGTGGTGGACGAGGTGGCAGGTTTATATATTATGGCTCATAATTAATTAGGTAGTACGAGCGTCCAAGAGAGGGTTTCCAGGATTTAGTCTTGGAAACCCCGCTTGTTCTTAAGGAGAGTTTTCTTATGAGTGCTGACTATATATGGCAACTGGTGGTTTCCCTGTCTGGCGGATTAAAATACACGGTGGGGCTGTTTTTCATTACCATTGTTTTGTCCATGCCCTTGGGTTTGCTGTTTAGCTTTTTGCGGGTCAGCAAAAACCAGCTTATCCAAAAGGTGGTGGGGGCCTATGTATGGTTGATGCGGGGGACCCCCTTGTTATTGCAATTATTCTTTTTTGCCTATGGGATAACGTTTTTGCCGTTTATTGGCGATTATTTGGTGATGGAGCGTTTTGAAGCTGCATGTCTAGCTTTTGTGCTAAATTATGCTGCGTATTTTTGTGAAATTTTCCGGGGTGGTATTTTATCTGTGGATAATGGCCAATATGAGGCGGCTAAGGTTTTGGGTTTTTCCAAAAAACAAACCACCATACGCATTGTCATTCCTCAGATGTTAAAGGTCTCTTTGCCACCCATTAGCAATGAATGCATCAATTTGGTCAAGGATACGGCTTTGATTACAGCCATTGGGATCATGGAAGTGCTGTATTTTGCCAAAGCAGCGGTGAACCGGGATGTGGATGCCACAGCTTATTTAGTGGCTGCTGTATTCTATTTGTTGATGACCTATGGACTGACCAAATTGTTTCAATATCTGGAAAAGAAATTTAGCTTTTAATGGGGGTACGGCCAATGGGGGTATTGCCCATGGAAATGATCAAAGTCCAAGGATTAAAAAAGGCCTTTGGCCAGGAGCAAGTGTTAGAAAATGTGGGTTTTACAGTGAACAAAGGGGAAACGGTGGCTGTTATCGGGTATTCAGGTTCAGGGAAAAGCACCATGTTGCGTTGTTTAAATACCTTGGAGCGAGCTGATGATGGTGATATTTTTATAGAGGGAGAACCTTTGCTGCAAAAGGGTATCTATGCATCAGAAAAAGAAATAAAACGCATTTGTGCTAAAATGGGCATGGTATTTCAAAATTTCAATCTGTTTGCCCATATTTCTGTGATGGATAATTTAATCTATGCGCCCATTTATGTAAAAAAAGAAAACCGTAAAAAAGCAATGGAACGGGCAGTGGAACATTTGCAAATGGTGGGATTGTCAGGCAAAGAAAAGGCTTATCCCAGTGAATTATCTGGGGGCCAAAAACAGCGGGTGGCCATTGCCCGGGCTTTGATGATGGATCCGGATATGTTATTGTTTGATGAACCTACTTCTTCCTTGGATCCCCAGCTGACAGGGGAAGTATTGTCTGTGATGAAAGATTTGGCAGCCAAACGCATGACCATGATTGTGGTGACCCATGAAATGGGATTTGCCCGGGGGGTGGCTGACCGGGTGCTGTTCATGGGGGACAAGCGGATCATAGAATCCGGTAAGCCAGAGGAGTTTTTTGAACATCCTAAGGATGAGCGGGTGAAAAATTTTATCAACAGCATTTTGAAAGCATGAAACAGTAAAAAACTCGGATAAAGTAGGCGAAAGGGTATGAGATCGCAAGATTTCATGCCCTTTCGCGACCTAGGCAACGCTTTAGGGCATGAAGGGCTTTTGGGGGTAACCTCTTGTTTGAAATCCCTTAGGTTTATGGAAATGAGAGTTTTGGATGCTTTAAAGCAAGAAAAAGACTGATTTTTTGGAGGTATGGGTGATAAAATCCGGATATGACAGTTATTACTATGGCCGTTCCCTTTGTGGGTGTGTTAGAATATGTAGAGTATAGGGTCAATAAATTGGTTAAATAATAAATAGATAAGGAGGTGCAGCTATGGAATCAACCGTTAAGGTTCTGCCATTGCTGCCTCTCAGGGGTATTTTGGTGTTTCCGTATATGGTCATTCATTTGGATGTGGGCCGGGATAAGTCCGTGGAAGCTGTTGATGATAGCATGACCACGGACCGCAAGGTTTTTTTGGCCACCCAAAAGGAAGCCCAAACAGATGATCCTGGCGAAGAGGATATTTTTTCTATTGGAACCATTGCTGAAGTAAAACAATTGGTAAAACTCCCGGGTGGGGCGATTCGCATTTTGGTGGAAGGGATAGCCAGGGGGAAAATCAAGAAGTATGTGACAGAGGCGCCATTTTTTAAAGTTGAAGTGGAACAGTTTGAAGAAGAATATGAAAAAGATTCAGCAATAGAGGCCTTAATGCGCAGTTTGGTCAATCAGTTTGAACAATATGTCAAGCTTTCCAAACGCATACCGCCGGAAACCATGGTTTCTGTAATGAATTTGGAAGACCCTGGCCGTTTGGCTGATATTGTGGCCTCTCATCTTTCTCTGCGCATTGAAGAAAAACAAGAAATATTGGAAACAATAGATATTGTCAAGCGTTTAGAAAAACTATATGATTCATTATCCAAAGAGTTGGAAATCATAGAATTAGAACGCAAAATCAGTGTTCGGGTACGCAAGCAAATGGAAAAAACCCAAAAAGAGTATTATTTGCGGGAGCAAATGAAAGCCATTCAAAAGGAACTGGGGGAGAAAGACGAAAAGCTTGCTGAATCCGAAGAATACAGGGAAAAAATAGCGACTGCCAAATTACCCAAAGATGTGGAAGAAAAAATGATCAAAGAATTGGAGCGTCTGGAGAAGATGCCGCCCATGGCAGCAGAATCCTCTGTGGTGCGCAATTATTTGGATTGGGTGTTGGCATTGCCTTGGAGCAAAGGGACCAAGGATCGTTTGGATATCAAGGCAGCAGAAGCCATCTTGGAAGCAGATCATTATGGTTTGAAAAATGTCAAGGAACGTATCTTGGAATATTTGGCCATTCGCAAACTGGCCAAGAAAATGAAAGGCCCCATCATATGCTTTGTGGGTCCTCCTGGGGTGGGTAAGACTTCCTTAGGCCGTTCCATTGCCCGGGCTTTGGAAAGAAAATTTGTGCGTATTTCTTTGGGTGGCGTGAAGGATGAGGCGGAAATCCGGGGACACCGGCGTACTTATGTGGGGGCAATGCCCGGGAGAATCATCCAAGGAATTAAAACAGCAGGTTCAAAAAATCCTGTGTTTTTGTTAGATGAAATTGATAAAATGAGTATGGATTTTCGAGGGGATCCTTCCTCAGCTTTATTAGAAGTATTGGATCCAGAACAGAATAATACATTTAGTGATCATTACATTGAAGTTCCTTTTGATTTATCCAATGTGATGTTTATTACCACTGCCAATGTGCAACACAATATACCCAGACCGCTTTTAGACCGAATGGAATTGATTCAACTTTCCGGGTATACGGAAACAGAGAAAATTCAAATCGCCATGCGGCATTTGATTCCTAAACAAGTCAAGGAACACGGCTTAAAAGATGATCTGATTCATATATCAGAAAATGCTGTTCGCCGGGTTGTGCAAGAATATACCCGGGAAAGCGGGGTAAGGAATCTAGAACGCAACATTGCTGCCTTGTGTCGCAAATCAGCAAAACGAATTGTGGCTGGGGACGCGGAAAAAGTAAAAATCACGGCGCAAAATATGGAATCCATGTTGGGTATGCCCCGTTATCGTTATGGGGTGGCGGAATTGGAAGACCAAGTGGGTGTGGCCATGGGGATGGCTTGGACAGAAGTGGGTGGAGATACCCTGGCCATAGAAGTGACAGTATACAAAGGGAGCGGCAAACTGACCCTTACAGGAAAACTAGGCGATGTGATGAAAGAATCCGCCCAAACAGGGTACAGTTATGTGCGCAGCCGTAGTGCGGAACTGGACATTGATCCGGAAATGTTTGAAAAGTACAATATTCACGTGCATGTACCTGAAGGCGCTATTCCTAAAGATGGGCCTTCCGCAGGTATTACCATGGCTTGCGCCATTGCCTCAGCCCTTACATCCCGTAAAGTGCGTCATGATATATCCATGACCGGGGAAATTACCCTAAGGGGCCGGGTCCTTCCTGTGGGTGGCATTAAAGAAAAGGTTCTGGCAGCCCACCGGGCAGGAATAAAAATGATAATTTTGCCCAAAGATAATGAAAAAGACCTGGAAGATATTCCAGCTAATATTAAAAAAGGTTTGGACTTCCAATTGGTGGAGTCCATGGACAAAGTGTTGGAACTTGCTTTATTGCCCCATGAGTTTCAGACTGATGCAGCGGAATTAGGGGATCCTTCAGCAGTCATTGGCTCTGAAATCAACAAAGGCTATGATGCCAATGTACAGGATACCCGCAGAATTCTTTCTTAAAAATATGTTACCAATTGTGCTTAAATGGTAAAAGGAATTGAGAATCATGAAAATCGTAACAGCGGATTTTTATACCACTGCAGTGGATGTAAAAACTTGCCCGGCTGATGAGCGCCCAGAAATCGCCCTAGCCGGGCGTTCCAATGTGGGTAAGTCATCTTTGTTAAATAAATTGGTCAATCGAAAGGGTTTGGCCCGGACCAGCAATACCCCAGGCCGAACCCAGACCATCAATTTTTTTCTGATCAACCAAACATTTTACTTGGTTGATTTGCCTGGATACGGGTATGCCAAAGTACCTCCCCAAATACGGGCCCAATGGGGGCCTATGGTTGAAAAGTATTTAAAAGAACGCAATACCTTAAAAGGTGTGGTGCAATTGGTGGATATACGGCATGCCCCCACTCAACAGGATTTGCAATTGTGCCAATGGCTGCAATATTATGGCATTCCCTTTGGCATTGTGGCGACAAAATGTGATAAAATTTCAAAAAATCAATTGGCCAAGCAAAAAAAGATTATTCAAACCACAATGCATTTGCCCCAGGGTCAGGAGCTGATTTTGTTTTCCTCTGTCACAGGACAGGGACGGGATGCGGTATTGTCCTTATTTGCAGAAATGCTTTCTGTATAATTTGCCGCATAAAAACTTGATAGAAAAACTAAGCGGCCAGACACCACAGGAAATCAGGTGGCTGTCCACAAGGATACCAGAAAAAACCGGGAGAATTTCCAGATGCTTTTCTCCCGGTTCTTTTATGTTCATCATGCATAAAGCCAGGCTTTAAGGGTGATGAATTACCATATTTGCCATGCTGCTTTCCCCAATAACACTATTGAAGTATACTGTTTAAAGCGTTTAAAAAACCCTATTTTTGTGCTACTTTTGCCATTAAAAAATATTGACAATGTTTTCATACATCCGCTGGAAAAAGTTTTTGCGAGGCAGTTTATCTTCAGGGATATATGTCACTGAATGAACGGCTTGTTGGGCGAAACTTGTATTTACTTCCTGGGCATCAAAGGATAAATCCTGGGGTACGGCTTTCGTTTCTTTTAGTATGTTGTAAGGAATTTGGAAGCTTTGGGGATCAAGCACTGGATTATGAGGCCAAATGTCTTGTTGCACATATCTTTGCAGCATTTTCTTTTGCCATTTTTGATTTTTGTTGTCTAAGGTTTGGATATGAAAGGCATAGATTTCCTCAGGGGTATGGGCTTGAATCCAAATCAAAGCTTTGTAAAGGGCATTGGTAAATTGTTGGGTTGCCTCAGGATGTTCGGTGAGATATGAGCCAGCCACGCAGATGGATCCAGGAAAGGGCGCCATTGCTTGGTTAGGCAAGGCAATGACTTGGGCAATTCCTTCCTGCTCTCCCTGGGAGGCAAGGGGCTCTTTGGTCAGGAGATAATCCCCAATGCCAGCGGCATAGGCGCCTAACATAAGGGCTTCAGGAATATTGGTGATAAAAGTAATATCTTCAGGTTTTAAATTGTTTTGGGCTAAAATGCTTTTTAACATAGCAGTATCTAAAATATTTTCCTTGCTGCAAAGAATGGTTTTACCCTGTAAAGCAGACCATTGAAAATTTTTTGGCCCTTTCTCCCTGGCCAAAAGATATGTGTTGCTATCAACTGTAAGGGAGGCAAAGGCTGTGAAAGAAACAGGATTTGCTAAGTGTTTTACTTTATATTCTATAAAATCGCTGGTATTCACCAAAGCAATATCAGCTGTTCCTTGGTGAATTTGCTCCAAAGCTTCATCTGCGTTTTCACAGGGCAAAAGTTCAATGGAAAGATGATCCTGGCGGAAAAAATGAAATTGCATGGCCAATAAAAAGGGCAATTGATATACATTGAGGCTTTCGTAAGTGATGCGAATGGTGGTGCTGGGTTGGTGCTTGGCCAAATAAGAACGATAGAAAAGGAATCCACTGCCAATGATGCCAATAAGTAGCGCTGAAATGATGAAAATGCGTATTTTTTTACCCATAGGGTTTATCTGCCTCCTTGTTTTTTTACAGTAAATATGGCGCATAAAATATCTTTGTATCATCTATATGGCTAAGGCCTGGAACAAATAACCTATATTTGTTCCCTTGTTGACAAGGAGAAAATAAATGGGTAATATGTTTTATAAATAAGATGAGCATTGACGGGGAGGGCTGGTTTGCGAGGTCTCCAGAGAGGGAAAGGATTGCTTTCAAAAAGCAATGGCTGTAAATTTCCTGTCCAAGGCAAACCTGTGCTGTGGCCCCGGAGCTGTTTGGCTGAAAGGAAGTAGGCTAAACCGGAACAGGACCCGTTAGCGTCCAGAGAAGAGCCGTATCCCAAGGTGAATGGGAAGCGGAAAAAAGGTGGTACCGCGGAGTAAACTCCTTCCGTCCTTTGTAGGGAAGGGGTTTTATTATGTGTTTTTGAGATGAGGAGGGGGAATTCTATGACTGCACAAACAAATGGCATTGACATGGCTTCTGTTTATGATCCCAAAGCAGTGGAAGATAAATGGTATCAACATTGGGAGGAACATAAGTATTTTCAATCCACAGTGGATCCGGAAAAACCGCCCTTTTGTATTGTCATGCCACCACCCAATGTGACCGGGCAATTGCATATGGGGCATGCCTTGGACAATACCATGCAGGACATTCTGACCCGTTGGCGTAGAATGCAAGGATACAATGCCCTTTGGTTGCCCGGGACAGATCATGCGGGTATTGCAACCCAGGCAAAAGTTGAGGAACAGTTACAAAAAGAAGGGACTTCCAGGCATCAATTGGGCCGTGAAGATTTCTTAAAACGAGTATGGCAGTGGAAAGAGCAGTATGGAGGCAGAATTACCCATCAATTAAGACGTTTGGGTGCTTCTTGTGATTGGGATCGGGAAAGATTTACCATGGATCAGGGGTGTTCTGAGGCAGTTTTGGAAGTATTTGTGCGCTTATATGAGCAGGGACTGATTTACCGGGGCAATTACATCACCAACTGGTGTCCCAAGTGCCATACCACCATATCTGATATTGAAGTGGAACATTTAGAACAACCCGGACATTTTTATTACATAAAATATCCCGTACAACATAGTGAACAATTCATCACAGTGGCTACCACTAGACCTGAAACCATGTTGGGCGATGTGGCAGTGGCGGTTCATCCTGATGATGAGAGGTATCGTGATTTTATCGGCAAAACCCTTGTTTTGCCAGTGGCCAATCGAGAAATCCCTGTGATTGCAGATCCCTATGTGGATCCAGAGTTTGGGACAGGGGTGGTAAAAATAACCCCAGCCCATGATCCCAATGATTTTGAAGTAGGGCAACGGCACCAATTGCCTCATATAGTAGTCATAGACAAGGATGCTTTGATGACTGAAGAAGCTGGGAAATATAAAGGCTTGGATCGTTGGGAATGCCGCCGGCAATTGGTACGGGATTTGGAGGAACAAGGATATTTGCTGCAGGTGGATGATCACACCCATGCTGTGGGGCATTGTTATCGTTGTTCTACAGTAATTGAGCCCATGTTGTCCAAACAATGGTTTGTGCGGATGGCCCCTTTGGCGGAACCTGCCATGCAAGCTGCTAAGGATGGGCGTATTCAATTTGTACCCCAGCGATTTACGAAAATTTATTTAAATTGGATGGAAAATATTCGGGATTGGTGTATTTCCAGACAATTATGGTGGGGACATCGGATCCCTGTATGGTATTGTGGTCAATGCGGAGAAATCATTGTTAGCAAAACAGCGCCTTTACACTGTTCTGCCTGTGGTAGTAAGGATTTGGAGCAAGATCCCGATGTGCTGGATACCTGGTTTTCCTCTGGGTTATGGCCTTTTTCCACCCTGGGCTGGCCGCAAAAAACCATGGATTTGGCTTATTATTATCCTACTTCTGTATTGGTTACAGGTCGGGATATCATTTTCTTTTGGGTAGCGCGCATGATTTTTAGCGGTTTGGCTTTCATGGATGATGTACCCTTTGGCCAAGTTTTTATTCACGGGTTGGTTTTGGACGCCTTGGGACGAAAAATGAGCAAATCCTTAGGCAATGGAGTGGATCCCATTGATGTCATTGACAGCCATGGAGCGGATAGTTTGCGTTTTATGTTGATAACCGGTAACACGCCGGGCAATGATTTGCGTTTCCATTTTGAACGTTTGGAAGGGGCTCGAAATTTTGCCAATAAAATATGGAATGCTTCCCGGTTTACATTAATGAATTTGCAGGATTATACAATGCCTGGGAGCCATAGTCCAAAGCCCGAGGATTTGACTTTAGCAGATCGCTGGATTCGCAGCAGATTTTCCACGGTGGCCAAAGAAGTTACGGATAATTTAACCCGCTATGAATTGGGTGAAGCAGCCAGGGTTTTATACGAATTCATTTGGAATGAATTTTGTGATTGGTATATTGAATTGGCTAAGCCCAGGTTGTATGGACAAAATGCCGCGGATCGCCAAGTGGTGCAATATGTTTTGGCTGATACATTGCGGGGGGCTTTGGAATTATTGCATCCATTTATGCCTTTTATCACCGAGGATATTTGGCAACGTTTACCTCATTGGGGGCAGACCATTATGCGGGCCCCTTGGCCTTACCAGGAAGGTACAGAACAAAATGAAGATGAATCTGTAATTAGCCAAATGGAATTGGTCATGGAAATTGTGCGGGCTGTGCGTCATATCCGCAGTGAAATGAACATTCCACCAGGCAAAAGGGCAGAGGTGTTGTTATTATGTCCTGAGGCGTTTGGTAGCCAATTGGAGAAAATAGCCCCTTATTTGGAAACATTGGCTGCTGTCAAGGTGAAAATTTATGCTGCTCTGCCGGAAATTCCGGAGCAAGCAGCCCATGCCATGGTTCGAGAGGTAGAAATATATTTACCTTTAAAAGGCCTGATTGATATTGATCGGGAAACGGCCCGTTTACAAAAAGAATTGGTGGGCTTGGAAAAAGATTTATCTCGGATTCAAGGTAAATTAAACAATAAAGGATTTTTGGAAAAAGCGCCTGCAGAGGTGGTTTCCAAAGAAAGGGAAAAAGAAGGGGAGCTCAAAGGCAAACGAAAGGCCATTGAGGAGCGTTTAAACATGTTAAGTTCTTGATGTCCTGCTGTTGTTGATAGCTGAAAAACTTAGCCTATCTAGCATCATATCATAAGCATCATGTTTTAAGATGAACAAGAAGCAAAGCAGTATTATTTATCATGGGGGTATTGTTTTGAATTTTCCGGAGGCACTTGTTTATTTGCAACAATTGACAAGATTTGGGTTTAATTTTGGTTTGGACCGGATAACGGAATTGTTGCGCAGGGTTGATAATCCTCATTTTGCTTTAAAAGTGGTCCATATTGGTGGAACCAATGGCAAGGGCTCCACAGCTGCCATGTTAAATGCCATTTTACAAGAAGGTGGTTTTCGGGTGGGGATGTTTACCTCACCTCATTTACATGCTTATACAGAACGGTACCGCATCAATGGGCAAGAAATTGAGCAACAGGAAATGGCAGCATTGATTACAGAATTAAAGCCTCATTTGGATGCCATGGTGAAAGAAGGATATGAGCATCCTACAGAGTTTGAAGTAAGTACAGCATTGGCTTTTATGTATTTTCAGCGACAGCATGTGGATTACCTAATTTTGGAAGTTGGCTTGGGAGGATTGATTGATTCTACCAATGTGGTGCAACCTGTGGCTACAGTGATTACCAATGTGGCTATGGATCATATGGATTATTTGGGCAATACCATTGAAGAAATCGCCACAATTAAAGCAGGAATCATTAAACCAGGGATTCCTTTGGTTACCTCTGCTACAGGGAAAGCTTTGGCTATTATCAAAGATGTTTGCGCAGAAAAAAAAGCTCCCCTTATGATAGCTGGTGTAGATTTTTGCTGGCAGGAGCAGGACTGGAATGTTGAGCAACAGCGGATTTTGATTACTGGCCTTTTGGACGCGTATACAGTGGACATATTGCTAAAGGGCCGGCATCAGCAAATCAATGCTGCCTTGGCTGTTGCTACAGCAGAAATATTGCAACAATCCGGCGCATTTTTAACAAAAGACATGATAAGCCAAGGAGTTTTGCATACCATATGGCCTGCTAGAATGGAAATCGTATCCCAAAATCCCCTGGTTATGATTGATGGGGCTCATAATGTAGACGGAGCCATTGCCTTGGGACAAGCTTTGGATGAATATTTTCCTAATAAAGATATCATCATGGTATTGGGCATGTTGGGAGATAAGGAACGGGCTAAAGTGGTAAAAGAACTGGCGCCCCGGGCAAAGGCTGTAATTATCACCAAACCAAATAATGCCCGGGCTGGGGATTGGCAAAGTATGGCCCAAGAGGCCTTGCATTTTATACCCCAGGTGGAAACCATAGAAAATATAAGGGAAGCCGTACAACGGGCCATGGATATGGCAGGAACCAATGATATGGTGTGTATTACTGGGTCTTTGTATATGGTGGCATAAGGTAGGGAAAGCTTTTTATAATGCTTTGTATAGTG
>CATZDY010000020.1 GCA_958417755.1 uncultured Peptococcaceae bacterium | reverse complement strand
CTTTTATTTGTCATACTTTACCTACAAATCTAAATTTCAACTTGTTTTATTTTCAAAAATAAAAGAATTCATCCGTTATGACAATACGAATAATCTGAACTGTACAATTGTTACGTAAACGGAATGAATATCTTATTCATAAACCCTATGATCGAAAAAGACCTTTCCAATTTCATATTGGAAAGGTCTTTCTATGGCAAAACAAATAATCTAAATGAACACCCCCCATATTCCGTGGAGTTTGGTATCTTTATACAGGTATTCCGACTTAGCGCTCATCGTGTATGGCAACCTTCCCAAAAGTATTCCTTTTAGTGGCACATTTGCCTACACTCCTTCATTACGGCAGCGTAACTGTGTGGGATTTCCACCCATCTTCCCTATGCGATTTATAAACTTCATTCCTAATCAAAGAGAACTTACTTTGCCTTTGATTATTTTTATGAATATTCTACAAAAATAATTTCTTTCCTACCTTAAAATATAAACAATAAAATAAATTATTGCTCATCAAATCCTTTGCCCATACATAGCAAAGATATAATTTTTTAATATTCATATTCATAATTCATAAAATATGATATAATATTTTTATTGCTAAATTGTAAAACTTTCTAGCAATCTGCATTTCTCTGCTTGCGCCAATATCATATTTTTGATAAAATTACAGCTGTGGTTTATGAAGGAGGTGGTACTGTTGGCCAGAAAATGTGCTATTTGCGGTAAAGGAGTACAGGTAGGTATGCAAGTCAGTCACTCCCACATTCGCACCAAAAGAACCTGGGCCCCTAACCTACAAAGGGTGAAGGCCATTGTAAAAGGTACACCCACCAAGTTATTGGTATGTACCCGCTGTCTGAGAAGCGGTAAAGTAAACAGAGCTGTTTAACACAAAACAAAGTAATAAAAACGGCAGTAGCCGTTTTTTGTTTTATTTGTTGGTTCAGTTCAGATCCCTACATTGATGGATACTTGCTAACATCACTTAATAATGTTAATTTTTTAAATATGCTGCTAAACAGGGAGCGTACAAAGATTCGCCCCCTGTTTTTCTTTGTCTTTACGGACGCAAGAATCAAAGCAATCTTTCCAATCGAGGAGAATTCGTACATCCCGGTATTCTACCTCGCTTGGCTATGGGCTTTCCATTGATCTCCTTGATATCCATGGTCATATCAATGGCTGGCGCTCCGGCGATATAACTGCCTACCCCAAAGGAATCAGCCCCCACAGAAGCCAAAAGGGCAATGCGTTCAGGATTTAGGCCTCCACTGACCAAAATTTCCACATGTTGAAATCCTGCTTGATCCAATCTTGCCCGGGTTTCTTGTACCAATTCAGGGGTTACGCCACCCCGTTCCCGGGGTGTATCCAAACGTACAGCAGAAAGGGACTGGCCCAAAGCTTTGGCCACTCGTAAAGACTCCTCGATTTCATCTTTAAAGGTATCCACCAATACCACCACCGGACTGCCCGGTGGCATGACTTGATGGTAGGTTTCCGCCACTTTCACTGAATCTCCTACTAATAAAAATACTGTATGAGGTACTGTGCCAGAAGGTTCAATATTCAGCAGTTTAGCATATAAAAGTCAGCTATTTCCATCTGCACCGCCAATTACTGCTGCTCGCTCCATCACTGGCGCCACAGCAGGATGAAGATGCCGGGCCCCAAAACAAACTACCTTTTTATCCCCTGCTGCCTTTTTGCAAAAATTGGCCGCTGTGGCCCATCCAGTGGAGCTAGCTAAGATTCCCAATAAAGCAGTTTCATACAAACCAAAATCATCGTAAGCTCCGATGATGCGCATGACCACTTCTTTTTCCCCAAAATCTGCTCCCTCAGGCAAGGACCAAACCTCTGCCCCTGTATCTTGCAAGAGATTTTTCGCTTCTTCCACCCCTGCCAATAAACCAGGCTTGCGAGCAAAAATCTCTGCTACCACAGGGGTTCTATCCAGTCCTAGATGTCTGATAATTTCTCTGGTTTTTACAAAGTATACATCTGTAGTCCAGCCATAGCGAATTTCAGATTCACTGGCAGAAAAAAGTCTTTGATCAGGGGACAAGGTAAATTGCTTAATCTCCTCCATCCCTTGCACTGTTTTGCCTTTGGCCATTGGCATTTCGCTCCCTTTCCTTCATCATCAAATCCTTTGAATAAAACTACTTGCACAAAAAAGGAACGGATACCTCCGTCCCTCCACTTTCCTAGTATGTATGGGTGTCAAATATGCGTGTAAATTATAACATAATCAACCTTTGTTGCCAATAATATTTCAAGAAATATCTACTTGGTTAGCCTTTAAGGTAAAGTTAGGTGAAATGGACAAAACACTTGAGCTTTGGGTAAGACAAAAAATTACAAATCTTTGGTAATTATATTGATTGCCTATGTTCAGATGACGTACATGGCCCAAAATGGTAAAATAAAAATGCTTTGATAATAAATACTCATTGTATATAAACATATTGAGGAGAACAATGAATTCTGAAAACAGAGCTTATTTAAAAGTCATTCAATACATTCGCAAACAACTTGAGACTGAACAAGTTGCTATAGGAAAAAAACTCCCCACAGAACGAGAATTGGCAGACATTTTAGGCTTAAGCAGAAATTCCATTCGAGAAGCCCTACGAACCATGGAAAATATGGGGTTATTGGAAAGCCGACAAGGATCTGGGAACTATTTGACCGGAAACCTTCAAAAAAGTTTTACGGATTCATTTTCTATGATGCTTTTAAGTAAACAAGTGGATTATTTGGAAATCAGTCAGCTACGCCGGGGGATAGAACAACAAGCATTGGCATTGGCAATGAACCGTATCACCCCAAATGAGCTGTTATGCTTACAAGACATTTTAAACAACATGGCCCAAGCCCCTTGTAAGGAAGAATCCCTGTGGGATAAAAAATTCCATGACGCCATTATTGCAGCTTCAAAAAACAGATTGATGATTCATATCATGCAAGCATTATCAGTTGTTTGTGAAGAGGTGATTGCTTATAACAGAAAACAAAGCAATCAGGAAGTACTATGGCAAGCCCATCAAAATATCTATTTGAGTTTGTTGACAAAAGATTTTCATTTGGGTAGCAAATCCCTGACTGAACATTATGATCTTGTGGACAAAGGTCTGCAACCAGGGAAGCTATGATTATCCCAATCTTAACATGATTTCATTCACTCATCACTTGACCAAGTAATGAAAACAGGATATAATCTCGATAATTGGTAGTACCAATTATCGAGAGGGATTCATATGAAATATTTGCATCAAGTAAGCCTCATATTGGCCATTACTTTTCTGGCAGAACTCATAAAACATGTTCTTCCTTTGCCCATTCCAGCAAGTATCTATGGATTGGTTTTGATGCTAATTCTACTAAAAACAGGAATAATTCCCTTGAAAAAATTTCGAGAAACAGGGGAATTTTTACTTGAAATCATGCCGCTCATGTTTATTCCAGCAGCAGTGGGACTTCTTGTTTCTTTTCAGGCCTTAAAAAGCCTTTATATTCCTATCATCCTCATCATTATTATTAATACAATGTTGGTCATGATCGTAACTGGCCATGTGACCCAGTGGCTGATCCGCAGGGAAAGGAAGAAACAGGTGCATGAATGATTTTATACTCAATACTTGGGTTTTTGGCATTGTTATCAGCATTTTTGGTTATCAAATCGGCTTGTTTATGAAAAAAAAGTATAAGCTAGCCATTTTTAATCCCTTGCTAATCTCCATCTTTTTTGTGATGTTGCTCCTCCTCATATTTCATGTTGATTATGACAGTTATTTTCAAGGAGCAAAATATTTAGGGGATTTATTAACCCCTGCCACCATATGCCTTGCCATTCCTTTATATAGACAATTGGATTTATTAAAGAAAAACCTTAAAGCAATTATAGGAGGAATCACCGCAGGGGTATTAACAAGTTTGGCCAGCATTTATTTGCTTGCTCTCCTATTTCACTTTTCCCATCAACAATATGTTACCCTACTACCAAAATCAATTACCACAGCCATTGGTATGGGAATTTCTGAAGTCTTGGGGGGCATTGTTACTATTTCTGTGCTTGTCATCATTATCACCGGAGTGATGGGAAACTTAATGGCAGAAGGCCTTTGTAAACTATGCCGCATTCACGAACCCATTGCCAAAGGCTTAGCAATCGGTACTTCTGCCCATGTTATGGGCACAGCAAAAGCAATGGAAATGGGAGAAGTGGAAGGAGCAATGAGCAGCCTGGCAATTGTGGTAGCAGGTTTGCTGACAGTGATAGGGGCCTCTATTTTTGCTAATTTTCTTTAGAACAACAATATATATTTCAAACATAGCAAAAGATTCAAAAGGCAATTGACCTGAAAGAGTCAATTGCCTTTTCCTTAGCCAATAATGCTTCACCGCTTTTAGCGGATTTCCTTGGTTAGATTGGCCATTTCCAGGGCTGTAACTGCTGCATCCCAGCCTTTATTCCCCGCTTTGGTACCAGCCCGTTCAATGGCCTGTTCAATGGTATCTGCTGTAATGACCCCAAAGATAACGGGCACCCCACTATCCAAACCAACCTTTGCCACACCCTTGGCCACTTCTGCTGCCACATAATCAAAGTGCGGTGTAGCGCCCCGAATTACAGCACCCAGACAAATCACTCCATCAAACCGCTGCAAAGCAGCCATCTTGCTGGCTATCATTGGAATTTCAAAAGCCCCAGGAACCCAAGCGATTTCCACATCATCTTCCAAAACCCCATGCCGTTTCAAAGCATCTAAGGCCCCGGATAATAATTTACTACTAATAAATTCGTTGAACCTACCTACCACCAAACCAAAACGAAGTCCGCCACCAACCAGATGGCCTTCAAATACTTTCGCCATAATCCTCTTCTCTCCTTATTGTACTGAAATTTTGTGGTGCCTTATTTCCCCTGTTCCACATGCAATAAATGGCCTAATTTACATTGTTTTGTAGACAAATAAAAGCGATTGCTTTCCCCAGGCATAATTTCTATGGCCACCCGGTCCATCACCTGTAGACCATATCCCTCAAGACCAGCGATTTTTCTAGGATTATTGGTCAATAAACGTAATTTTTTCAGACCCAAATCCACCAGGATTTGCGCCCCAATGCCATAATCCCGCATATCTGCAGGAAACCCCAAGGCCTCGTTGGCTTCCACTGTGTCTTTTCCTTGATCTTGCAAATGATATGCTCTGATTTTATTCAATAGTCCAATGCCACGCCCTTCTTGACGCATATACAATAAAACCCCAGCTTCTTCTTGCCCAATCATTTCCATGGCATTGCTCAATTGATCGCCACAATCACAGCGCAAGGAACCAAACACATCCCCTGTTAAACATTCAGAATGCACCCGCACCAGGGGGACCTCCACGGCCTGTAAATCTCCTTTTACCAAAGCAAGATGCCCCTTACCATCTAACAAACTTTCATAAGCCACTGCCACAAAATCGCCATATTTTGTGGGCAACTTGGCTGAATCAACCCTTTGAATTAATTTTTCTTTTTTACGACGATACTGGATTAAATCCGCCACAGTGGTAATTTTCAACCCATGTTGTTGGGCGAATTGGACCAATTGAGGCAAACGGGCCATATTGCCATCATCTTGCATCACCTCACAAATGACTCCCGCAGGGTATAGACCTGCTAACCGAGCCATGTCCACTGATGCTTCAGTATGACCGGCTCTGCGCAAAACCCCTCCTTCTTTACAACGCAAAGGGAATATATGCCCTGGACGCCGTAAATCTTCAGGCTTGGTGGAAGGATCCAATATGGCTTTTACCGTGGCCGCTCGCTCATGGGCAGAAATACCTGTGGTGGTATCTTTATAATCCACTGATACAGTAAAGGCTGTACAATGGTTATCCGTATTATTGGTTACCATCACAGGAACATCCAGCTCATCCAAACGCTTACCTTCTAAAGGCATACAGATTAATCCTCGGCCATAGGTAGCCATAAAATTAATGGCCTCAGGGGTAGCCAATTCCGCAGCAATCATCAAATCCCCTTCATTTTCCCGATCTTCATCATCCACCATAATAATCATTTTCCCTTGTCGAATATCTTCTAAGGCTTCTTCCACTGTATTTAAACGATATTCCATCATATAACCTCCCCTTGTTCTCTTAGATAAAAACCACCATATTACTTATTGCAGCATACTTATTTATGAAAAACCATGTTCAGCCAAAAAGGCAAAGGTAAGGTCCTTCTTTTCCTGGGCAGGGGCTGTAGATTGGGCCCATAAAAGGCGTTCCACATACTTGCCTAACATATCCCCTTCCAGGTTTACCGTATCCCCATTTTCCTTATATCCTAAGGTGGTACATTGCGCTGTATGGGGAATCAAAGATACCTGAAAGTTTTTTTCATTCACATCCACCACAGTCAAACTGGCTCCATCCACAGCAATAGAACCTTTAGGCACCACATATTTTAACAGGGAAGATGGGGCAGCAATGGTAATCAATATGGCAATATCTTGTTTTTCCTTGCGTAAGATCGTACCCACTGCATCAATATGTCCGCTGACCAAGTGTCCTCCTAACCGATCCCCCAAGGCCAAAGCACGTTCCAGATTCACTTTTGCACCTAATTGAAGTTGACCTAAATTGCTGCGCCCCAAAGTTTCTGCCATCATATCTGCTACAAAAAAATGATTCCCTTGCTGTACCACAGTAAGGCAAACCCCATTCACAGCAATACTATCCCCTATTTTCATATCTTGAAGCACCAACGAGGCTTCCAAGGTTATCTGGGCGGAATTAGCGCCTTTTGTTAACTTACGCAATATACCCAGTTCTTCAACCAAGCCGGTAAACATATGCACCACCTCCTCAAACTTTTTTGTCTTGTTCACCTGCCATGTGATTCTTCTCTATTGGAAAGCATGGTTTTGGACATATCCAATAACCCCAATATCTGCTCCAAATCGCTTCATTGATACCTGCTTTAATTCCACTGCATCCTGTAAACTGGCAATGCCCATACCACCCACTGGTCCAGGGGCAGAGGCCCCCCCAATCAACTTAGGAGCAATCAACCATATCACCTTATCTACCACTCCAGCAGCCAGCATGGAAGCATGCACCTGGCCGCCTCCTTCCACCAATAAGCTGGTCATTTCCCTGGCTGCCAGGTCTTGTAAAAGGGCTTTGATATCTATCCTACCTTGGCAAAGCTCTTGTTTTAAAATCTCTGCTCCAGCATTCTTTAAGGCCTGTACCCTTTCTTCCGGTGCTTTGGCAGAAATCACAACCAAGGTAGAAGCTGGTGAATCTTGTCGCAATACCAAGGCTTTGGGGGGAGTTCGGGCTTCTGTATCCAAAATGATCCTCACAGGATCTTTTCCCCTTCCTCCTGGCAAGCGAGTGGTCAAAGAAGGGTTATCCGCTAACACAGTATTAATTCCTACCAAAATGGCGTCATAGCAATCTCTCAATTGATGCCCGTATATTCTGGCCTCTTCCCCAGTAATCCATTGTGACTCTCCGGTTCTGGTGGCAATCTTCCCATCCAAACTCATGGCTGCTTTGAGCAACACAAAGGGACGTTTTTGGGTCATATAGGTGATAAAGACCTCATTTAATGTTCGTGCTTGTTCTTCTAATAGGCCCACCTTTGTTACAATACCTGCTTCTTGCAACCGAGCTATCCCCTTACCTGCTACCAAGGGATTGGGATCCGACATGGCTGCCACCACCTTGGCTACCTTGGCCTGAATCAACGCCTCAGTACAAGGGCCTGTTCGTCCCTGATGACAACAGGGTTCCAAGGTTACATATAAAGTAGCGCCCTGGGCTTGAGAGCCTGCCATGTTTAAGGCATGTATTTCCGCATGGGGCGTGCCAGCCCCTGTATGATATCCTTGTCCTACCACCATGCCATCTTTCACCAAAATAGCTCCCACCAAAGGATTAGGACTGGTTCGCCCTTTGGCTTTGGCAGCCAAGGACAATGCTTGCTCCATATATTTTGTATCCAATTTATCACCCTTTTAGCCCCAAAGTAAAACCCCAGAGAGCACACTCCGGGGTAGATCAAATCAAGTACACTTGTACCTAATGATGCATACAAATGTAATCTCTACCTTCTTCCATCCAGACTCTTACTGTCGGCTCCGGCTTATACCGGATCAACCTTTGCAGGCTCGCGGGCTTGGCCATGTCTCACGGCCCCACCGCCGGTAGGGAATTACACCCAACCCCGAAGGCATTTATTTTTAGCCTTATTATAGATTTATTTTGACAAACTGTCAAACTTTTTCCCTATATTGCTTGTATGATATGTATTCTCCAAGTCCTTTTAAACATCATGCAACCTATTCATTTACTCTTAGCTAATATAAAACAAAGGACACCGTAAAATAACAATCGGTGTCCTTGGCCTATCTTCTCTTTTTTCTCCATCAAAATAACCTCCAGAAGCATTTCATAAAACTTTCATGAATCTTGCAGGGGCAAATTATCTGCTAATTCTATGGTGTTTTCCGGCTCTGTTATTTCTTCTGGCTCTAGCAATTTATGCACTTGCTCCCGTACTTCCGGCGGTGCCACCATTATCAAAACATCTCCAACCTCAATAATCTCATCCGCTTTGGGTGCAGGTATTTCTTGGCCATGGCGATAAATGGAAAGCACCGTGGCTCCAGTTTTGCTCCGAAACTCTGCTTCCCGTAGGGATTTTCCCACCAAAGGAGAATGCCGCAACACTCTCATTTCTTCAATTTGCTGTAATCGTCCGGCCATTTTAGAGGTATAATCCAATAGCTCATTCATCAATTTTTCAATATCACTATTTACCCGATCCCGCTCCCGTAACAATTGTTGCAACCGCTCCTGGACATCACGCAACATTTGTTTTTGTCCATATTCAGCCAAAAAAACTTCTGCGTTTTTCTGGGATTTCACAATAACCCCCACGCCAGGGGATATTTGGACAATTCCAGTTTCCTGCAAAAGGCTGAGGGCCCGGCGAATGGTTTCAGGGGATACATTGTATTTTCCAGCCAAAGTGGAACGACCAAAAATTTTTTGTCCCACTCGATATTCTCCCCTAGCCACATGGGTGGCAATATCCACTGCGATATTGACATACCGAGCCATTGATTTCGTCCCTTGCAAATCCATCTCCTTCAGACCCCTTTTTGCTACATATCCAATTTGCTTGCCTTATCAACAAGGAGGATGATTTGATGGTTTGTCTTTCTCCCAGCGTTGAATTGGCGTATTATTCTATGAAGGTCTATCATCTTACCCTTTACACTGATCATGACAAACAGCCTGGTATCCCCAAGCTGTCTTGCCTTTATATGTTTAACATTGTCTCCTCTTACTATTACTTCTTGGGTGTCTCTTGTTTTATCAATTGATCCTTTGCCGCCCCGCAAGCTTTACATTTTCCTGGTTTGCAACGACTTTCCACTGTTTCGCCACATTGAGCACATACAAATACTGCCATGCTATCACCTCCTTTTGCCTAAAGACAAACACTATTTCATTTATTCTTTTGTGGTATGTCTATTCTTTATTCCAAGCTTTACTTCTTAGGCGCTTCTTGCTTAATCAACTGATCCTTTGCTGCTCCACACGCTTTACATTTTCCTGGTTTACAACGGCTTTCCACTGTTTCGCCACATTGAGCACATACAAATACTGCCATATCACTTCCTCCTTTTTTATCAAATGCAATCAATTGATACAATGCAAATCATTTTCTTTTCTGCCTTGCATCCCAGCAGCCCGGATTTCTTGCAAAGCACTTCCAGGATTTTTTGCTCCAAAAATGGCGGATCCAGCAACCAAAACACCAGCCCCTGCCTTGGTCACCAAAGCAGCAGTATTGACCCCAATGCCCCCATCTACTTGAATTTCTGCTATGGATCCAGCAGCATATAAAGTATTTTGTACAGCTTCAATTTTAGGCAACATTTCTTGAATGAATTTTTGTCCTCCAAAGCCTGGATTGACAGTCATCACCAAAACCAAATCTAATATCTGGGCCACATAAGCAAGGACATTGGTGGGAGTAGCAGGGTTTAAAGCCACCCCTGCCTTTTTACCTCTTTTTTTTATCAGTTCCACTATACGATGCAAATGCAGGGTTGCTTCAGCGTGAACTGTAATGATATCCGCCCCTGCCTCCACAAAAACATCAATATATTGTTCTGGCTTTTCTATCATCAAATGCACGTCAAATACCAATTGTGACAAAGGGCGTAACGCAGCAACCACAGCAGGCCCAATGGTTAAGTTGGGTACAAAATGCCCGTCCATCACATCAATATGCAAATATTCAGCCCCTGCCTTTTCCACCAACTCTACTGACTTACCCAGGTTGGCGAAATCCGCAGAAAGTATGGAAGGTGCCATTTTAATCATCAATATTTCGTCTCCATCTTTTTAATTTCTTCTAAAAAAAGCAAATAATTTTCATAACGTTGGGAATGGATTTCCCCCTGGTTTACAGCGTCTTTCACAGCACAATCCGGCTCATTGGCATGTAAACATCCACGAAAACGGCATTGTCCCGTAAACTGCGCTATTTCCCAAAAATGCTGTGCCAATTCCTCCCTTTTCATTTTGGGCAACCAAATCTGGGAAAAACCAGGGGTATCCGCCACCCAACCCCCTTGGGTTAAAGGCAGCAACTCCACATGCCGGGTGGTATGTTTGCCCCGCTTTAATTTATGTCCCACTTCACCTGTTTTAAGACAAAAGCCAGGTTCCACCGCATTGAGTAGACTGCTCTTACCAACCCCAGAAGGGCCTGCTACCACGGTAATTTTATCCTGCAAAAAGGAGCCCAAGAGTTCAATGCCTGTTTTTAGATAAGAACTGGTTTCCAACACCGAATATCCGGCATGCTGATACATGGACACCAAGTCCTGATGCTCACCCTGGGACAAATCAATTTTATTGAAACAAATCAACGGTTTAATGCCCTCATGGCTGGCTTGTACCAAAAAACGGTCTAACAACAGAGGAGGAATATCCGGCTCCCGAACAGCAAATATCATTAAGGCTTGTTGCACATTGGCCACAGGTGGACGTACTAAGGCATTGGTGCGGGGAAACACCTTTTCAATCACCCCCACTTTGCCATGCCTGGGCTTTATCTGCACTTGATCCCCCACCAACACAGATGTAGTTTTTTCCAAGCGAAATTTACCCCGCAAGGCGCATTCCCATAGCACATCCCCCTGCTTTACATAGTAAAATCCTGCTGTTGCTTTTATGACCATACCCCTTGGAGATTCGGTCAATTCTTTTTCCCTTATCCTGGCTCCCCACCTTTCTTATCCGTGCTCTTTTGAATTTAAAGTTTGCTGTATCGCTAAAATGTCATCAATATAAACTGCTGCTAATCCTTCGCCATAATAATCCACTGTTACTGTAAACTGAGAACGTTCACTAGGTTTACGTGTTTTTTCATATTCCAGCCGGTTGCTATCCTTAAGATCAGAAACTTCTATACGTACTATATGGGGTCTTCCATCATTTGGAACTCGAATATCCAATGATTCGCTTTCTTTTCTTAGCCCCGGGCCATTGCTAATGGTCAGAACCACTGAGCTTCCCTTTTCCACCATGGTTTCTGCTACTGGCTCTTGATGTATCACTTGTCCGTTAAAATATTCTGTACTGTCCTCCCTCTTGGATTCTCCAACCGTTAAGTTTGCCTCTGTAAGCTTTTGCATCGCTTCATTTTCTGATAATTGGAGAACATAAGGCACTGCCACAAGCTCCTTCTTCCCTTTTGAGATATACACAGTGATTTCTGTATCCTTGGATACCTCTTCCCCTGCCGCTGGGATTTGGTTATAAATCAAACCTTTTCCCACTTGGTCATTGTAATCATATGATGGCGGTTCCTTTACTTTGAGATTGCTTTTGGTCAAATCCCTGGTGGCTTCTTCCAGGGGTTTGTTGTACAAATTAGGAACAGGAATCAATTCTTCCCCTTGATTGATGGTCAGGGTAATTTTTGCATTTGCCTTTACCTTCTCATGGGGCTTGGGATCCTGGGCAATCACCTGATCGGGCTCTTTGTTTTCCTCAAATCCTTCTTGCCAGGTAATTGGTTCTTCAAGATTAAATCCCTTGGCTACCAATTCTTTTTTCGCTTCTTCCTTGGTCATTCCAAGCACTTCAGGCATTTCAATCTCTGGCACATTCAAAACATAATTCCAGGCAAAGGCCCCGCCACCAATCAAAAGGCCTAAAACCACCAAGGCTAATATCCAGCCAACTTTGCTTCGTTTTTGTCTATTCCTGCCTGTATAGGAAGATTCCCTATTGTCTTCAAAGGGCTCCATGATTTCCGAATTTCTTCTGGCAACCTGGTTCTGCCGTTCCCTTGGCCGTTGCTCAAATTGAATGGAATGTTGTTCCCTTGTTTTTAGCGTTTCACCCAACCCGGAAATAACCCTGGTGGCATCTTCATCCAGAGGAATGAGTCTGGTAGCCCCATCATCTTCACCCCATGCCCCATACCGTTTTAGCACTTGGGACATCTCCCCAGCAGTGGGAAAACGATCCTGAGGCTCCTTGGACAAAGCCTTGAGCACGACTTTTTCCACCCCAGCGGGAATCCCTGGACGCAATTTTGAGGGCAATTCCGGGGTATTTTGCACATGGCAAAGGGCTATGGCAATGGGACTATCCCCTGTAAAGGGCACACGTCCTGTTAGCATTTCATATAAGACAATGCCCATAGAATAGATATCTGAAGCTGCCCCTGCCTGCTCTCCCTTGGCTTGTTCAGGAGAAATATAATGCACGGATCCTAAAATGGTATCCGTACTGGTCATGGTGGCTGTGCCAGCTTCCAAGGCAATCCCAAAGTCTGTAAGCTTAGCCCGCCCTGTTTTGGTAATCAATATATTATGGGGTTTTACATCCCGATGCACAATATTGTTTTCATGGGCATGATCCAAGGCATCGCAGATTTGTCCAGCAAATTGCAGCGCTTTTTCCAGGGGTAACGGGCCCTCTCGTTTGATTAATGTCTTTAAATTCTCACCATCAATATATTCCATGACCAGATAATACACATCACTTTCCTGGCCCACATCATAAATATTCACAATGTTGGGGTGGGAAAGGCTGGCCACAGAACGGGCTTCCCGTCGAAAGCGACGGACAAAATCTTCATCCGAAGTATATTCAGGACGCAATACTTTAATGGTGACCAAGCGATTCAACATGGTATCCCGGCCTTTGTAGACAATGGCCATGCCACCGCCTCCCAGCCGCTCCAATATCTCGTATCGGTTGCCTAGGACCTTACCAACCATAGCTTTTCACCTCAGTTACATCAAGTAGCTTTCCTTCCAAACTTTTGACCCAATCTATAAAACTTTTATCCTAAAATGGCTCTCATCTTGCCTTGCTTGTAAAAATCTAGTTTTGGTGCAAATATTCAGCCATTATTTCTCTGGCAATGGGAGCAGCCACTTGTCCCCCTGCCCCTCCATTTTCCACCACAACCGCCACCGCGATGATAGGATCATTCGCAGGGGCAAACCCTATAAACCAAGCATGGGTATTTCCATGGGGATTTTGGGCTGACCCGGTCTTACCTGCCACCTGGATCCCGGCAATAGAAGCAGCAGTTCCTGTACCGCTTTGAACCACACCTTTCATATCTTCACGAAGCTCCGCTGCCACTGTCGGAGAAATTCCTTGTCCCAAGGATTTTGCTTCACTGGTCATCCTTATTTTCCCCTCTGGGGTAACCACTCGATCCACCACATAGGGTGTCATGACTTTCCCCTGATTGGCAATACCTGCTGCCACCAAAGCCATTTGCATGGGACTTGTCATCACATCTCCTTGTCCAATGGCTGCGGAAGCAGTTTCTGTTTTAGAAAAATCATCCGCAGATAAAGTCCCTGGACTAAATTGCACATATTGCCATGCATCTTTATCCAAAACGCTTTGCGCCTTTGCTTTTTCTCCCTTTTGGGCAAAACCAAAAGCTTCAGCAGCCTTTCGCAGGCCCTCTTCCCCCAAGTCCAAACCATATTGGGCAAAGGCAGTATTACAGGATACTCGCAACGCGTCAGCCAAATCCACCGAACCATGTACCCCAGTATCTGTTAAGGTAAATCCATCCACCACCAATTTCCCCACACACTGCTGTTTTTCATTGGCCAACTCCGGTTTATCGCTTAAAATACCAGCTGCAGTGATTACTTTAAAAGTTGAGCCTGGAGGATACATCCCTGAAACTGCTCGGTTTAATAAAGGTGCCTTTTCAGCATCAGCATTGATGGTATCAAAATAGGTTATTTTCACTGCTTGGGTTTCATTGGGCTCTAATCTTTCATCCACCACTTCATGTAAGCGATTGGGATCATAGGAAGGAGCGCTGGCCATGACCAAAACAGCGCCTGTGCTAGGCTCTAAAGCCACCACCGCCCCGGCTCGATCGCCTAACAAAGAAACTGCTTTTTGCTGCAATTGGCCCTCCACAGTTAAATGGACATCATATCCTTGAGTAGTTTTATTCAGCCAGCCATTGATGACTTTATCCACTTTGCCAATATCATCCATGGCCAATAAATAGGAATTCAATGTTGCCTCCAGCCCTGTGCGACCATAACGGGAAGAAACAAAACCCACCAGTTGGGCTGTGGCTTCTCCTAAAGGATAATGACGCTCTTTATTCCCAGCAGTCACTACATCTTCAGCCAATACAAGGCCTTGAGAATCCAAAATACGACCCCGTATAATGCGTTCTTCTTCCCTGGCCAATCTGAGATTATAGGGATTGGCCTCCAACTGAGGACCCCAATACACATTGATATAACCTAAATATACGATTAAAACCATAAAAATAAAAATAAAAAAGTAACCCAATTTCACAATATTACGTTTCATGGTTCAATCCTCTTCCCCATGCTTATCTATCCAATTTTTATCTTACGCTTTTACCATTGGCATTTCCATCAGGGGTTCTGGTTTAACACGGGATTCATGGGAAATGTTCATCAACATGCCTACAATAATGAAGTTAGCCACCAAAGAGCTCCCGCCATAACTTACAAAAGGTAATGTAACCCCTGTTAAAGGCAGTAATTTGGTTACCCCTGCAATGATAATAAAGGCTTGTAACCCCATCAAAGCAGTCAGTCCCCCGGCCACCATGGTGGAAAAGTCATCCGCAGCTGCCAAGGAGATACGAAATCCGCGATAAATAAAGAAAAGATATAGTAATAGAATGGCTACCCCGCCGAGCAAGCCCATCTCCTCTGTAATGGCTGAAAAAATGAAATCCGTATGAATGGCTGGGATAAATTCCGGATATCCAGCCCCTAAACCAACGCCAATCAATCCCCCGGCTCCTAGAGCAAACAAAGACTGAACAATTTGGTATCCTTGGTCATGCATATAGGACCAAGGGTTTAACCAAGTAATATAACGCATCTGTACATGGGAAAATAAATGCCCTGCTGCCAATGCACCTAAGAAAAAGAGAATCATCCCTAAAATGACATAAAGGAACCGGGAAGAAGCCAAATAAATCATGGCTAGAAACGTACCAAAGTAAATCAGTGCTGTGCCTAAATCCCGCTGAAATACCAACAATAAAAGACCAAGTCCCCACATGCCCAATAAAGGGCCCCATACCTGGAAGCTGGGCCAAGAAACCCCTAACAATGTCTTGGAACCCTTGGCTAAAATCAATTTGTTTTCTGCCATAAAGGAAGCTAAAAAGATAACCAACATGATTTTTACAAATTCAGAAGGTTGCAAGCTAAAAAAACCCAAATCAAGCCAGCTTTTGGCCCCACCCCGTTCTACGCCAATAAACATGGGTAAAATCAGAGCCAATACCCCCAAAGCTGCAATCACATATTTATAATCCGCCAGTACTTTATAATTGGTCAATTTAATTGTTGTTAGCACCAATGCCAGCAAACCGATTAACAGCCAAATAAATTGTCTTTGGGCATACACAGTGTTAAGCCGGTATAACACAATCAGGCTGGTAAAGGATAAAATTGCCACAATAGCCAATAAAAAAGGATCTCCCTGATATTGTATCCACAGCCAAAATAAGCTAATTCCTAAAAAAGCCAGCCCAGGAATCACCACAGCCCAAACCATAAAACCCAGTTCCATGGGTTGCCAAAGATACAATACCAATGCACCTATAGCCAAATATATCATGGCCAGGCATAACAATTTTATTTCTATTTTGCGCAAATGCCAAACACTGGAACTCACAAACAACGCTCCTCTTATGTCAGCATAATCCCTTCACTTAAATGGGTTATAAACCATTGCCATATCCAGAACAATGCCTTGGTTTTCAATCAATTTCAACCAAAACCACAGAAATATTATCTTGTCCGCCCCGATCCATGGCCATATTGACCAGAGCCATTGCAATTTTATCCAATTTCTTTGTGCTTTTGCAAAGTTGATATATCTCTTGTTCTTCCATCAAGCCGGATAAACCATCTGTGCAAAGTAAGAGCATATCCTTTTTCTCCACAGCCAGAGAAGCCAAATCCACTTCCACTGTGGGGCTAGTGCCTAAGGCCCGGGTTAAAACATTCCGCCGGGGATGTTCTCTGGCTTGGGATAAAGTAATGCCTCCTTCATCATACAAAGCTTGTACCAAAGAATGATCCACTGTTAGCTGGCGTATCTGATTTTTGCGCAAAAGATAAGCCCTGCTATCCCCCACATGGGCCAGCAGCAATTGTTTGCCCCGAAGCAAAGCTGCTGTTATGGTTGTACCCATGCCCCGTTGGCCCAAATTATTGGATGCTGTTTCATAAATAAGCCCATTGGCCTGTTGTACCCCTTGGCGCATTATGTCTTCAGGCTGCCCATCAACATGGTTACGGACATATTGCTCCAATACTTGTAAAGCCATTTCACTGGCCACTTCCCCTGCTTTATGACCCCCCATGCCGTCAGCTACGGCAAATAAACCTAAAGGGCCTATAACCAATACATTGTCTTCGTTTTGTTTTCTTACTTTACCCACTTCAGTGACTTGCGTCCACTTCATAGGTCCACCTCACATATTTCAAGATAACGCCACCAATGCGTACCGTATCCCCATCCGCCAACACTGTTGGCTTGGTCACCTGATGCTCATTCAAATAAGTGCCATTACTGCTCTCTAAATCTTCGAGCCAAAATTGTCCCTTATTTTTATAGATTCTGGCATGAGCCCCTGAAGCAAAGGGATCTGGGATACTCACTTCATTGTCATGACTGCGGCCCAATACCACTTCATGAAGCAAAGGAAAAACAGTGCCCTCTGGCAAATCTTTATCTGGACTGCTTAAAACAACCAGACCAGCCTCAGCCCCAGGCAAAGGAGTAAGATTGGGTTCCACATATTCTCTAGGTTGATGGTGAGATTCAGATTGCTTCTTGCCAGCCAGCTGCCTCTGGGAATGAACACCTGCTGCTGTAGCAACTTGCTCTTCCCGATATCCCTTAAACATCATTCTGGCCAATTGAAAGACAAATACATACAGTAAAATCAACAACAAATAGCGACAAATTGTCAGCAGTAATCCCAACACCTTTATTCCACCTTCAGCAGGCATAATATAGAGCCAAATTTAATGGCATCACCTGCAACAACTTCCTGGGTATGTATCCGGGAGCCGTTGACATAAGTACCATTGGTACTGCCCAAATCCGTTAACACCCAGGTTCCTTCTAATAATTCCAGCTGGGCATGGCGTCTGGATATGCTGCTATCTGACAAGGCCACATCACAGCTCTCTCTCCTGCCAATGATGAGCAACAAACCATTGAGCTCATAACGCCTCCCCTTTTGTAAACCATCTTGTACTACCAAATAAAATTTTTGTTGTTGTTTCACTGCCAATACTGGAGATGTATCCCGTAAAGGCTTAAAACATAGGGTATCTTCATACATTCCTTCCTCTGTTCGGCCTCCAATCTGCCCTGTTAAATCCATATCAGCAAATCCTGAAGCCAAACGCATTTGTCCTGGAGACAGCTCATTATCCCCACAAAGGGTTACTGTAGGTTTTGCTACCAGGGTATAGTCTTTTTCCTGGGCTTTTAAAGCCAAATATTCTTGTAATTCTTTGGCCAAAGCCCCGGAAATACTTTCCATAACCCGCCAGTCCTCTTGGCTTAAAAAAACTGTATAATCATTAGGCGCATAGACCAAATTCACACTCACTCGTTTTTTATCTCGCATTTCTCTGGCAAGCCTTTTGGCAATATCCACTGGCTGGATTTTCCCTTTTAATTTACCGCGAAAAAAACCCTCAATGTATTTTTCTAAATTATCCTCTAAACCAGAAAAAAGCCCCACCAGATCACCCCTAGTCCTTGTTTGGAGATACATAGGTCCGTCTTAATTGTCCGCAAGCAGCATCAATATCAAACCCCATTTTTCTCCTCACTGTTACTCGAATGCCCCTGTCTTCCAAGGTTTTCCGAAAAAGCTCCACTTTATCCGGGGCTGTGGGATGATATCCCTTGCCCACCACACTATTATAGGAAATAAGATTCACATGACATAACATGCCCTGTAACAAAGAAGCCAATTGTTCCGCCTGCTGCACCTTGTCATTGATTCCTGCCAAAAGGGCATATTCAAAGGTGATTCTGCGCCCTGTAAAGGTTGCATACAAAGCACAAACTTCCAATAATTGAGCCAAAGGATATTTTTGATTCACAGGCATTAGTTGGCTACGCAAAGCATCATCCGGCGCATGCAAGGAAACCGCTAAGGTGATGGGCAATTTATGCTCCATCAATGCCTGTATGCCAGGGATTAATCCGCAAGTGGAAATGGTAATATGACGCATGCTAAAACGCAAACTATGGGGACCCGTGATTTGGCCAATGAATTTCAATACCTGCTCCAAATTATCCAAAGGTTCCCCGGTGCCCATTAAAACCACATGATTTAACTTCTTTTTCACTTCCCGACGGGCCACAAGCACTTGGTCATACATTTCGCCACAGGTTAAATGACGCGCCAATCCAGTGGCAGAAGCACAAAAACGACACCCCATACGGCAACCCGCTTGGGTTGATATGCATACGGAATATCCATAGGAATATTGCAATAAAACTGTTTCAATGGCATTGCCATCTCGCAATCCTAATAAATATTTTTTGGCATCTCCTTGTTTGGAAACCTGTTTTTTTAAAAGCAAAAGTACGCCCAAATGAAACTCTTTGCTCAATTGACGGCGTAAGGCTATGGGTATATCACTCATATCGTGAAAAGAAGTAACCCCTTTATGAAAAACCCATTCACTCAGCTGACGGGCTTTATAGGCAGGTTCACCCATTCCAACGATGATTTGTTCCAATTCTTGTGGAGAATAATCTTTGATATTTTTCTTTGGCATAAAATCTCCTACACCACCATATTAAAAAAGAAATTAGCAAGTAAAAATAGCTATCATTCCAGACCAAAGTTCATTATCATAATAATCAACATCTATACACTGGGATACACAAGGGAAAGCATCCATCTTATCCCAATGATTTCTACTTTTTCTATACCAATCCCTTTTTTCTCAATCTAGCAATAAAAAAACCATCCATTCCATGTCGATGGGGCATAAGCTGTACGTAACCTTGTTGCATGGTATTATCTTGATCCAATTCAAGGGGCAACAGGGAACGTAAATCATCCCCTTTAAATTGTCGATGTTCATGTAAAAAATGTTCCACTTGTTCTTGATTTTCTTCCTTGGTCAATGTGCATGTACTGTATACTAAAATTCCCCCGGGTTTCACACAGGAAGCCACTCGATGCAAGATACGCCGCTGCAATTGCACCAAAGCAGCAATTTGCCCTGGCTCTTTACGCCAACGGGCATCTGGCCGCCGCCGCAAAACCCCTAAACCAGAACAAGGGGCATCCACCAGGGCAAAATCTATGGTCTCATTCATATGGTCTGGCAAAACGGTGGCATCCATTGCCATTGTTTGGATACATTTTATGCCCAAACGTTGGCAGTTTTCTTGGATCAAAGACAGCTTATGAGCATGCACATCCACTGCCCACAGCATACCTTGATTCTGCATCAATTGGGCCAAGTGGGTGGATTTCCCTCCTGGCGCTGCTGCTGCATCTAAAACCCTGGCTCTGGGCATAGGGGATAAAGCCCGGCTTGCTAGCATGGAGCTTTCATCCTGTACCTGAAACAGCCCTTGTCTAAAGGCCTGACAACTGCGTAACGATAGATATCCCCCTATCTGTAATCCTTCCGGCGCATAAGTGGTGGGCTGAGCCCAAATACCTTCTTCAGCCAATTGTTCCCTCAATTGCTCCCTTGTAATCCGCAACGTATTGGTACGCACAGTAAGAGGAGCCGCCATGTTATTGGCCTGGCAAAGGGCCAAGGTTTCTTCATACCCATAAGTTTCTAGCCATTGCTGAATCAACCATACGGGATGGGAACAGGACAAGGCAATATAGGCCACAGGATTTTCCATAGGATCTGGATAAGCAATGCCCTCACGTTTTCGAACCAAATTGCGTAACACCCCATTGGCAAACTTCACTGCTCCAGGATTGGTAAAATGCCTGGCCTGGTTTGCCGCTTCATTCACTGCAGCAGATGGAGGCACTTTGTCTAAAAAACAAATTTGATAAGCACCTAAACGCAAAATATTCCGCAACCATGCGGTCTGTTTGGCTAAAGGGCGCTTCAACACTTGTTCCAGAAACCAATCCACAGTATTCAAACGACGCAATGTACCATATACCAATTCCGTAGCAAAGGCTCGTTCCAATTTATCCAATTCTTTAGTTTCCAACATACGATCCAACACTATATTGGCATAGGCCGCCTTTTCATCTACTTCTTTTAGAACCAATAGAGCTACATCCCTGGCTTTTTGTTTGGCCACTGTTTATACCGCCTTTCTCACACCCCATAAAATGACAAACCGCTTCTTCCACGGCCAAAATATTCAATGTGGTATTAAAGCAAGGGCCATTGGGCCTAATGTTGATAACCCCTAAAACAGGAAGAGGTCTTGAATCTTGAATCCCACTGGTCAAATCGCGTTCGCAAGCAACAGCCACAATGGCTTTAGGGCGGTATTCCTTGACATATTTACGGGCCAAAGTCCCTCCTGTGGCAACCCCCACATGTATACCATATTTTTCTTTTAATTCCACCAATTCATTGACCGCACACATGCCGCAACGATGGCAATTTTCAATATCCACTGTAATTTTATGGGGACAGCCTGTCCATTGTATGCAATGAGGTGCCAATAAAAGAATTTCCTCTGGTTTTAAACGCATACGGGCGCTACACACCAATTGATTGTTTACAGCAATAAAAGAATTTTTTACTTTATCCACATCCACATTCAACAACTTGGACAACCCCATGACCACGGGGAAAAGCAAGCTCAAAGCCAAACGGATGGGAGCATTGAAAATGGCCACTTGTTTTGCATAAAATAAAGAAACCAAAATGCCAACAATACCCAATATAGCCAATAATACCAACAAAGTGGAGACAATCACCAACAATACCATGGCCACTTGATGCAACACAGATTCCCCAGCACCAAACATAATATACCAAACTGCTAAAATCACGCCAGCCAGTACCAATAGACTTAATAACAAAAACCCGATGAAAATCCTTTTTCTCACATAGGGTTGTATGGACTCCAATACTGCTTTCATCACAAATCCCTTCTTTACCCTCTAACATCTCCCCAACAAGTACCTATTTCAATGGGATTACCTCGCAAGAAATCAATGCTTGGTAAACGTTTTCCCCCTTGCAGCTGCAATTCTTGTATGGATAAAGGAACTGTTCCTGTGGATACCCATAAAGCATTGGGTTCTGCTTTCAACACTGTACCTGGGGGTACAGTGTTTCCCTGCTCTATCTCATTGGATATAACCTCTTGGTCAAGCATCTGGGTACGCCAAATTTTTAATATTTTATCTCCCCACAAAGTTCTGCCCCCTGACCAAGGATGTAAGCCCCGAACTTGATTATAAATTTTGATGGCAGGATTTCCCCAATCAATCCTTTCATCTTCAGCGTGCAACATGGCTGCATAGGTTGACTGGGTATTATCTTGGGGCTGGGGAACCAATTGCCCCTTTTCCCACTGGTTTAAGGTTTCCACTAATAAATCGGCGCCAAGCAAAGATAAACGATCATGAATCTCTCCCCCTGTATCTTGGGGACTGATTTCTATGGCTGTTTGTAAAAGCATAGGACCACTATCAAGGCCTTCTTCCATTAACATGGTAGTAATCCCTGTTTTCGTTTCCCCATTCATAACTGCCCGCTGGATGGGTGCTGCTCCCCGGTAATGAGGCAATAGGGAAGCATGGACATTAATACAACCTTTTCCAGGCCAGGCTAGTATAGCCTGGGGCAAAATTTGTCCAAAGGCCACAACCACCACCACTTGGGGCTTAAAGGACGCTGTAAATTGGGTCAACCATTGGGGATCTTTCACTTTCTCCGGTTGATAAAGAGGCAAACTTAAATCTAAAGCAGCCTGCTTCACTGGAGATGGCCGTAATTTTCTGCCCCTGCCGCTGGGCCTATCCGGCTGGGTCACCACAGCCAGCACCTGGTGTCCGGCCTTATCAAGGGCATATAAAGAGGGTACTGCAAATTCCGGTGTGCCCATAAAAACAAGCTGCATCATGATTCCCCTTTTCATCAACATTTATTGTTTAATCTTACGGATACGGGTAGCCAAATCTGTAAACAAAATACCATCCAAATGATCAATCTCGTGTTGAAATGCCCTGGCCAAATATCCTTTGGCTTTATAGGAAACTTCCTGCCCTTGTTTGTTTAAGCCTTTTACCGAAACTTCAGCAGCCCGGGTCACCTCTCCAGTCAATTCCGGCAAACTCAAGCAACCTTCCATATCCGTATCCTTGCCAGACGCTTGAATAATCTCGGGATTAATGAGCTCAATCAATCCTTCCCCCACATCAATCACAATCACCCGTTTGGAAACACCAATTTGAGGAGCAGCCAAACCAACCCCTTTGTTGGCATACATGGTATCACTCATATTTTTTATCAATTTGATAATATTGCTATTAATTTGAGGCACTGGTTTGGCCTTTTCCCGCAAAATTTCATCTCCATCTTCCACAATTTTATAAATTGCCATTGATCCTCTATCCCCCCAATACTTTCATCTATGGTTGCTATCATTGACAACCAAAATCTTTTCTATCATCAATACGCCCAATGTTTCTATTACATTATATTGCATAACCAGAAATTCTCTCTACATTAAATTTTGTGGATCCATATCCATCACAAAGCTCACTTTGCTGTTTTTCCTTCCCATCCCTTGTTGTACCCGCTGTAAGGCTTTTCGCAATATGGATCCCTTGCGACTTTTCACCAATATATGATAGCGATAGCGATCCTTAACCTTGGTCAAAGGGGCTGGAGCAGGCCCCACAATCCACAAATCATCACTGCTTTCTAGCTCCAAAAGACTGGCAGCTTTTTGGGCTAAATCATTGACCACCTCTTCTTCGTGGCCCCAAAACAGCAGTCTTGCCAAGCGTACAAAGGGAGGATATTGCATCATTTTGCGTATCTTCATCTCGTGCTCGAAAAAAACAGGATAATCGTGACAAGCTGCTAACTGGATAGAATAATGGGCTGGCGAAAAAGTTTGCACCAACACTTCTCCCTTTGCCTCTCCCCGGCCCGCTCGGCCAGATACCTGGGTCAGCAATTGAAATGTACGCTCTGCAGCCCGGAAATCAGGCATATGTAGAGAAATATCCGCATTGATTACGCCTACCAAAGTAACCCCTGGCAAGTCCAATCCTTTGGTGACCATCTGAGTCCCCAGTAAAATAGAAGCCTCTTGTTCTCGAAATGCACGCAAAATCTCTCCATGGGAACCCTTACGGGTAGTAGTATCTCCATCCATACGCAAGATTGAAACCCCAGGAAAATATAGCCTAATTTCCTCTTCCACCTTTTGCGTCCCTGTACCGAAATACCCCACATGTTGTTCCCCACAATCCGGGCAGATACCGTGAAAGGATAAGGAATAATTACAATAATGACATTGCAAGCGACCACTGGCATGATAAGTCAATGATATATCACAATGAGGACATTTTAATACCAAACCACAGTCCCGACACACTACATAGGTAGAATATCCCCTTCGATTTAGGAACAAAATGATTTGTTCTTTCCTCTGCAATCGTTCTGCCATGGCTTTCAATAAATCCTGGCTGAATATGCCTAGATTTCCCTGCTTTCCCTCTTGGCACATATCCACAATCTTAACTGGAGGTAAATCCCTACCAGCCACACGATTCCCCATGGCAATAAAAGCATAGGGACCATCAGGCAACGCCCGGCTGTAAGATTCCAAAGAAGGGGTAGCACTGCCGAAAACCACCAAAGCATTGTGCAATCCCGCCAATTTTAAGGCCACGTCCCGGGCATGATATCTTGGTGTTTCATCCTGTTTATAGGAAGGATCATGTTCTTCATCCAAAAGAATCACTCCCGGATTTTGCAAAGGAGCAAACACCGCAGACCGGGTTCCCAATACCACAGGCGCCACACCATCTCGGATACGACACCACTCATCATATCTTTCCCCTTCAGAAAGGCGGCTATGTAGCACAGCTACCCTTGTCCCAAAACGTGCTTGAAAGGCTAGTATCATTTGTGGCGTTAAGGAGATTTCGGGAACCAAACACAAAGCCTCACGGCCATCCTCTAAAACCCGTTCTATGGTTTGCAAATATACCTCTGTTTTTCCACTGCCCGTAACACCGTGCAACAACACCACTTTGGGTAAAGGGCCAACCAGCAACTCATCTATTTGCTGCAATGCTTTGACCTGCTCTTGGTGCAACAAAGGCACCTTATCTTCAGAAACTGTCAAAGGATAGGGATTCCGCCACACAGGACTTTCAGTGGTCCAAAGATACCCCTTGGCCACCATGGCGTCAATCACCCCCACACTGGCTCTGGATAAAGAAGCCAACTCTTTTTTAGATAACCCAGGGGATGCAGAAATCACTTCCCATACTTTCCTTTGTTTAATGGCCCGGGCTCCAATGGGAGTATCTTCCAGAGAAACATTGGGATAATATCGTTTTTCCATTTTATTCCCCTTGTTTTGTATCTCTGGCCCAACCACTGTCTGCAAAGCATTCCATAAAGGGCATAAACAATAATCCGCCAACCATTGGGCCAAATGCAATTGTTGAGGAGTAAACACAGGTTCTACCCTTAACACTGCACGAATCTCTTTTATCCCTTTCAATTCCTGCGGCAGCGGCTCTATGGCCAATACATAACCTATTACCTGTCTTTTGCCAAAAGGCACCAATACCTGACTACCTAGTTGTATGTCCTGTAAACCAGGGGGAATGGCATAATGATACCCCTTTGAGACTTTTAAAGGAACTTCCACCAATACCAATGCATGACTTGCCTCTTCCACGCCCTATCACCGCCGTTTTTCCTAAAAAAACATCCATATCATCCCCATTATACCAGGAATCCCTCTGGATATTGCGTATAATTTCCCAAAAAATTCCCTTTGGCTTGATAGAAAATGTTGCTTCATTTTTTAAAGCCATTTTATTATAAAATAATCTTCTTTGTATTTTCCAAGATTTTTTATTTATTTCAGGCCTGGCTAACCTTCGCTTGATTTTCAATGCTCTATTGTTTTATCAATCAGTGCCTTTAAAACGGCAAAAAATATTGACAAATCTTTAAAAATCAGCTCATAATGATTACGCAAAATGCCATAAAAATAACAAAAAAAGAAAGTAAAGAAGAAATATATGTTCACAATTACTAAAAATCAACTATCAAAGTCAATACCCCTATCAATATATACACAACAATCCTGTATTGACCAAGCAAAATTAACCAACCTAATGGAGAATGACTATGCTACAAGATATTATCATGCTTTATTATGAGCGGTGGGATTTTTTTATGCAATTACTCCTTGAACACATACAAATTTCTTCCATTGCTATTATCCTGGCTGCTATCATTGGAACAGCCTTGGGCCTTATCATTGCAGAACATCCCAAATTATCAGTCTGGGTGTTGGGAACCACCAATATCATCTATACCATCCCTTCCATTGCCCTTTTGGGCGCACTGATTCCCTTTACTGGCATTGGTAATACCACTGCTATCATAGCCCTTACTGTATATGCCCTGCTCCCCATGGTACGCAACACCTGCACGGGAATCATCAATATTCCCCCAAGCATCATTGAAACAGGGATTGGCATGGGTAGTACCAAGCTCCAAATGCTTTATCGCATTAAAATCCCTTTGGCTTTGCCTGTGATCATGGCTGGCTTCCGCAATATGGTGGTGATGACCATTTCCCTGTGTGGCATTGCCTCTTTCATTGGGGCAGGAGGCTTAGGGGTAGCCATTTACCGCGGTATTACCACTTATAATCCCACCATGACCTTTGCTGGCAGTCTTTTAATTGCTATCATTGCGTTATGTAGTGATCTAGTTTTGGGATTTATAGAAAAGCAATTTAATGTTAAAATCAATGGAAAAGGGAGTGTAAACAAATGAGAAAAATAAATAGAAAATCTGTCATTAGTCTTATGCTATGTCTAACCCTACTGGGAAGCATATTCACAGGCTGTTCTGGAGAAAAAGAAGGAACTATTAACATTGCTACCAAACCAGTAACTGAACAGCTTATTTTAGGCGAAATGTTAGCCCAACTCATTGAAAACCATACCAATCTAAATGTAAAGATCACCAAAAATGTGGCAGGTGGAACTGGAAATATCCATCCTGCTTTGCTAAAAGGGGAATTTGATTTATATCCTGAATATACAGGTACTGCTTGGTTAAATGTTTTAAAAAAGAAGGAAATTCCTGATAACCAAACCCTTTATCAAGAATTGCAAAAGGAATACTTAGAAAAATATAATTTGCGTTGGCTTGGGCTTTATGGCTTTAACAATACCTATGCCTTGGTGGTCAAAGAAAATCTAGCCAAATCCTTTCATTTAGAAACTTATTCCGATTTAGCAGCAATCAGCAATCAACTGATTTTTGGCTCTTCTTACGACTTTTTTGAACGGGAAGACGGATATCCTGCTCTATGCAAAGCCTATGGATTCCATTTCAAAGACACTGCGGATATGGAAATTGGTCTAAAATACCAAGCCCTTGATGCAGATCAAGTCAATGTCATCAATGCCTTTACCACAGACGCCCAGCTCAGCTCTTATCCTTTAAAAGTGCTGGTTGATGACAAGAAATTTTTCCATGACTATCTCTGCGGCACTGTGATACGCCAAGATACTTTGGATCAATATCCTCAACTAGAGCCAGTATTAATGAAAATGGAAAACATCATCACAGCGCAGGAAATGTCCCAACTCAATGCAGAAGTGGAAAATGAAAAACGAGACGAAAAAGAAGTGGCCAAAGAATTTTTAATAAGTAAAGGATTATTATGAGTACTTCATCCATCATATCTTTTCAAAAAGCTACCAAATTTTATGGTAATAAATGCATATTGCAACCTTTCACTTTAAAAATCCAGCAAGGAGAATGCATAACCATTGTGGGAAATTCTGGGGGCGGCAAAACCACGCTTTTAAAGATGGTCAATGGGTTACTCCTACCAGATGCTGGTCAGGTCATTGTATTGGGGGAAGATACCAAACAAACCAATTTAATCACCCTCCGACGCCAAATCGGTTATGTGGTTCAAGGAGCCGCCCTTTTCCCCCATATGAATGTAGCCAAAAATATCAATTATGTGCCTCAGTTACAAAATAAAAGACTTCCCCAAGAACGCTTGGAAGCACTAATGCACCTGGTTGATTTGGATGTATCTTTATTAAAACGCCATCCTAATTCTTTAAGCGGAGGACAACAACAACGAGTAGGAATCGCCCGGGCTTTAGCTACTTCGCCGAAAATCATGCTGATGGATGAACCCTTTGGAGCTGTGGATGAAATTACCCGCAAAACCTTACAAGAAGCCATTATGAATATTCATCAACAATTGGGAACCACCATTTTATTTGTAACCCATGACATTCAAGAAGCATTGAAGTTAGGAACCCGGGTTTTGATTATCAACAATGGACATTTAGAACAAATAGGAACCCCCCAGGAGGTTATCCACACGCCTCAAAGCCCTTATGTAGATCGCATCATTCACTCTTAATATTTAAATATGAAAAAAACAATCTTATCCCAGCAAACCATTTTTATCCATGCATAATAGTTTATAATAAACCCTTCTATGATGCTTAAAATAATGATATAATGGAAAAACGAATATACTTAAGCGCAATCAGCATAGCAACAACCGGCTCATTAGTGATACCCCGTGATGGGAGAGGCTCCACTCTTAAGAAAGAAAACGTATCTCAAGGAAGGACAGGAGTCCTCGCCCCATACGAGTTTATTATATCACTCGGGCGGCTGCCCCTGAATACCTAGATTATTATAGTAGGAGGATGGTGTTGGCATTATTGTCAAAATTATTTTATTATTTGGAAATTAGAAATCACACACTATTTTCCCATATCAGCTGATGACCTGTTGCCATTCTTTGTCTTACATATAGCCAGATAACTCAAATCTATTTTTATCCTTCAGCCTTTTGCGAATCACCGGGCTGTTTAATCCTATGTTATCCTGTCTTTAGACAGGTTGTCTTCCATAGATATCTTCCCAAAACCAAGAAAGGAGAAACCCATGTTACAAAAAACTTTGACCAAAAATCCCAAGGCTGAACTTTATTACGACTTAGTGGAATTATGCAGCGGTTTTGCCCTGGTCATTTTTTTGTGGACTCACATGCTTTTTGTGGCCACAATACTTTTGGGGTCAGATATTTTTAACAGCCTGTCTGCAGGATTGGACAAATATTATTTGTCTTATGTGGGCATTCCTATCGTTATTCTCATTGGTTTCATGCATATTTTTAGCGCAGGAAGGAGAATTCCTGTACGCATCCAAGAGCAACGGATTATTTGGCGCCATGCTAAAATGCTGAAAGGAACGGATACCTGGATTTGGATTTTTCAGGTTATCACAGGGATAGCTATTTTCTTAATTGGCAGCATTCATGTATGGATAATTCTCAGCGGCTGGCCAATTGAAGCCATGACTTCAGCAGAACGCATGCATGCCTTTTGGTGGTTTTACCTCATTTTATTGCTTCTGGGTGAATATCATGCTGGCTTCGGCATTTATAGGCAATTTGTAAAATGGGGCTGTTTTCCCCGGAAACCTTTGGGGTATGTAACGAAAGCCATTACAGTTATCATTTTGGTGTTAGGCATTGCTGCTTTGTGTGTCTTTTATGCCATGGCGAAAGGAGGGGTTTGGGTATGAACAATTATACTTTTCATATCTCTGATGTACTCATTGTGGGGGCTGGATTGGCTGGAGAACGGGCTGCCATTGAATCAGCTTCCCAAGGGCTTCAGGTTACCCTATTAAGCTTGGTTCCCCCCCGACGTTCTCACAGCACTGCTGCGCAAGGAGGTATGCAAGCAGCATTAGGCAATTGTGCCATGGGGCAAGGAGACAATCCTGATGTTCACTTTGCTGATACTGTGAAAGGATCTGATTGGGGTTGTGACCAAGAGGTAGCTCGTATTTTTGTGGAAAATGCCCCCATTGCTGTACGACAAATGTCCCAATGGGGTGTTCCCTGGAATCGTGTGGTTGCTGGGAAAAGAACATTGCCTGATGGTAGAGTAGTGGAAGATAGTAAAGAAAAGGAAGGGTTAATTACTGCCCGGGATTTTGGCGGCACAGCCAAATGGCGCACTTGTTATACTTCCGATGGTGCTGGACATACCTTACAATACGCCACTGATAGTCAGGTTATTAAATTGGGCATTACAGTGCATGATCGCACGGAAGCCATTTCTTTAATCCATGACGGCAAAACCTGCCAGGGAGTGGTAGCCCGTTGTTTACGCACCGGAGCATTGAGAATATATCTGGCAAAAGCCACAGTCATCGCCACTGGGGGCTATGGCCGTATCTATGGAGCTTCAACCAATGCCATTATCAACGAAGGCAGCGGGATGTTTTTGGCTTTGGATACAGGGCTTGTTCCTTTAGGCAATATGGAAGCTGTTCAATTCCATCCTACAGGTATGGTACCAATCTGGATTCTCATTACCGAAGGAGCCCGGGGTGATGGCGGTTATCTGTTGGACAAAAATCTGCACCGTTTTATGCCTGAATATGAACCTAAAAAGAAAGAGTTGGCTTCCCGGGACGTGGTTTCCCGTCGCATGATCCAACATATTCGCAAAGGTCTGGGAGTGGATAGTCCCTATGGCCCCCATCTTTGGCTGGATATTCGTCATTTGGGTGCCAAGCACATTCATACCAACCTACGAGAAATCTGGAATATTTGTAAAAATTTTAATGGCATAGATCCTGTCAAAGAACTAATCCCTGTACGCCCCACCCAACACTACAGCATGGGAGGCGTAAGAACCAATAAGGATGGCTATGCCTATGGATTAAAAGGCTTGTTTGCCTTGGGAGAAGCTGCTTGCTGGGATTTGCATGGTTTTAATCGGCTAGGAGGCAATTCTTTGGCGGAAACAGTGGTGAGTGGAATGGTCATTGGAAAAAGGATTGCTGAATATGCTCTGGGAGCCAGCTTAGATTATCACTATGAACAAGTCCTTGATTTTGCCAAAATACAAGAAGAACGAATTCAAAACTTGATTCGCAATCAGCAGGGAACAGAAAATGTATATGTTATTCGCAAAGAAATGGAACAAATTCTGATGGATTATGTAGGAATTTTCCGCAATGGTCCTGATTTACAAAAAGCAGTGGATAAACTGCAGGCCCTTTATCACCGTTCGCAACAAATTGGTTTGCATTCCAATGGTCTATGGGCCAATCCGGAGTTAGCCACAGCCCTACGAATGCCTGGTATGCTTAAGTTGGCTCTATGCATATCCTTCGGTGCCCTTACCCGCACGGAAAGCCGGGGCAGCCATGCTCGGGAAGATTATCCCAAACGGGATGACGTCAATTGGCTGAAAAGAACTCTAGCATACTGGCCTGAGGGGAAAGAGTTACCGGAATTGCAATACGAACCAGTGGAGATTACCGAACTACCCCCTGGGGATCGGGGTTACGGGGAATCCAGCGAACCTGTGGATAAAGAAACTGTCCCAGGAAAAGAGCAGAAGAAATGATGGGCCAAAGGAGGGCAATATGAGCAATCGCAAATTGACTTTTCGGATTTTTCGTTATCATCCGCAAGATCCGCAAGATAAACCCAAAATGCAAAATTATTTTTTAACAGATGAAAAAGGTATGACTATTTTTGTGGCGCTCAATAAAATAAGAGAAGAACAAGATCCTTCTTTAATGTTTGACTTTGTATGCCGAGCCTCTATCTGCGGTTCATGTGCAATGCTTATCAATGGCAAGCCCAAACTAGCCTGTAAAACCCTTACCAAGGATTTACCATCCACCATTACATTAATGCCCTTACCTGTATTCAAATTAATAGGTGATCTTTCTGTGGATACAGGTACTTGGTTTCGCCATATGTCCTTAAAAACGGAATCCTGGATTCATAGTCACAAGGAATTTGAGCCCCAGGCCCAAGAAGAACCTATGGACAATGACATTGCCTTACAAATCTATGAAAGTGAACGTTGCATTGAATGTGGATGTTGTATTGCTGGCTGTGTTACAGCCAATATCCGGGAAGATTTCTTAGGAGCAGCCGGCATTAACCGCGTAGGCCGTTTTATGGTGGATCCCCGGGACGAACGCACAGCTGACGACTATTTTGAAGTTATTGGTTGTGATGAAGGAGCTTTTGGTTGTATGGGCCTCATGGCTTGTGATGATAACTGTCCCATGGAATTGCCTTTACAAAATCAGCTGGCCTTTGTACGCCGAAAAATGGCTTTAGCAGGGCTCAAAACAAAAACAAAATCTCCTTTCCGCTGATTCTTTTTAACATCAATGCTTTATCTTTAGTGTAAAATAGTTTTTTATTTATTTACAAAGGGATTGATAGGAAATGATGCAATTGGGAAAGAAGAACCTATCTTATCTTCTCCTCTGCCCCAAATTTAGATTTTGCTCCGACTTTTACTGCATTTATTTTTAGGTCCCTTTTTTTCTTGTCTTTTCTTGCTAATATAACAAAATTACTCCCTTGCCCCAAGGAGTATAGGTGATTATACTAAAAAGAAAAGGGGTGATTGCCATAAAACTAATGAAGCTGATGCATCATGTAAAAAGCTGGTTTTATACCTCAACCACCAGAAACAAACGCCATAAACCAACAAAACTGGATCGAAGTATTCCCAATTTAATAACACCAGAGATACGTAATATTTCATAAGAAATTTTTATATTCTTTTTGGGGCTAGGGGTCACCTGCATGATTGCTGCAGTACATACAATCCAAACAATTAATTCTTTGTCATGTCATCTGCTTGCCATGTTTTTCTACTAGGCAAGAATGAAAAGAAAGGTGTGAATAAACATGACAGGCAAAATGAATTCTGTCTTACTGATCAATTTAGAAACAGCCCATGTCATTGAAGCAGATCCTTATGTACTGCGGGAGCAATGCATTCCCCACGGCTATCGTTTTGCTGAGGAAATTACCGTAGAGGAATGGATTGAGGCCCTTGCCAAAGCCGTAGAAAAACAAAAGCAAGCTTAATTGACCTATATGAATCCTGAATCCTATGTAAAGAACAATGCCATATCATTTTCCGTTGCATCATAGACTTAAAAGTGGACAAGCTTCGGCTGTCCACTTTTTCTGTTTGCAAACTGCATAGGATTCAGTTATATTATCAGTCAATACCATAACCATTCCTAACCTCTTATTTTAGAAGTATCTAGCAAGCTATGTCCTTTCAATCACTGTTCCCTAAGAGTTCTACGCTATTCTCTTATCATTTCCATAAATAGATATAGACTTTCCAGTTAACTCTATGGAACCTGAATGCAACTACGATTGTGTGTACATATTAGCGTTAAATATAAATTTCTAGATCGCAAAAAATATCCCATCCATTCAGTAAAATGTTTCGTTTTCCTCAAAATTGGATGATTTTCTATTTTCCCATTTATTCTTATAAAGGATAAGATAGAAAATAAAAGGTAAGCCCTACTTTTCTATAACAGATTTTACACAAAGGAAATGTATCCATCTGCGGTTTTCACTATCATTGTCTTCCTTCTTGCCTTTCATTTTTCTCCGAAACCGTATATACCTACGAAAAGACTAAAACTCCAATAACCCTTGTGTAGTTTTTAGTTGCCAATAAAACAAAACCCCTTGTCCTCCAAAATCTTCCCTTTGTAACCTTTTTAATTTCCTTATCATAGGATAGGGTAAATACAAAATCAGGGGGTTTTAATCAATGGGTTTTGGTTTTCAGCAAAGCTGCGGTTGTGGAGGCGGATGCAATCAAGGAGGTTGTGGTTGCGGATGCAATCAGGGAGGCTGTGGCTGCGATAATGGTTGTGGCAGCTCCAATGGAATTCCTTTGTTTTTAATTCTTCTTTTACTTGTATTCTCCTGTGGTTGTAGCGGATGCGGTGGATTCTGCAATAGCTAATTGAATATTTCCATACAAAGAGGGGGAATATTCCCCCTCTTTTGCACAGTGTAAAGGCACCCCCAACAAGTTCAAAACAATCTAAATCCCCTTTTCAAACAAAGGAAGCCAAATCCTTACTTGCACCCCTTCCCTTACCTTACTTGTAATATCTATTCTACCTTCGTGGGCCTTCAATATTTGCTCTACAATCAGTAAGCCTAAACCATGTCGTTGTTCTTCAGATATATGGTCGGAAACCATATAATGATGACTGGTTCGAAGCCTTTTCAAAGAGTCTTCTTTTATTCCTATGCCATCATCGGCAACCACAATGTTACAATATTCTGTTAAAATATACATCTTAATAAAAATATTGCATCCCTGGGGATTGTGTTCTATACAATTTTGGATGATATTAGAAAGGGCACGTTGTAACAAAACTTGATCTACCAAAGTATAATAAGCTTCCACCTCTGGCTCCACTTGCAAATCCAAGGTATAATGCCTATCCAAACCAATATTTAAAAATTCCGCTACGGTTTTCCTCAACAACTGGGCAGGGTGCACTGGTTCCCGATGTATAGGCTGCATTTCATACTCTAATTTGGCGGCAAGGTTTAAATCATTCACCAAACATTTAATTTTCATTCCTTGCCTCCGTATAATACCAGCCTGTTCCTTTACAGGTTCAGGAAGAACCTGATTTTCTTCCAACTGGCTAGCATATCCCAATACCAAAGAAAGAGGGGTACGGATATCATGGGAAATACCAGCAATCCAATTGCTCCTTGCCATATCCCTTTTCTGCAAAGCCATCTCCTGTTGTTGTAAGGCCAAGGATGTTTTGTTAATTTTTTCCGCCAAATCTCCCATCATGCCAGTGGTAGCAAGCTGTATCTTTTGCTTTTGGGACAGGCTCTCAATTCCCTGGGCTAACGGTTGTAGTGAACGGAACACCCAAAGACACAACAAACAGAAAAGCAATAGGGCCACCAACCCATTGATGACAATGGCCCGTAAAAACCACAAAGGAAAGGTTCTAAAAGCTTTTTCAGGATATTCCAGACCATATTTCCAATAGCTATTTTTGGCATTCCCCAATACCAACAGACCATCATCATGGATCCATACATCCACTGGATAATCCATTAGATACCAACGCGTAAACTGGGCCACTTGTTGGAGGGAATATTGACGAGGTAATTCTTCAGGCAAATTTTTAGCCCAAACCACTGTTCCCTTCCCATCCAATAACATGCCCCATTGATACCATTCTTGGAGAACTTTTTCTCCTTTATTATTGAGTACATAAGTATCTCCCTGCTTGGTGAGATCTTGGGCAATGCTTACAATATGACTTCCCACTTGGGAACGATTTTGCATATGATAACCCCATACCACTAAAAAAATTCCGTTCACACATAAAAGAAGCAAGGCAATACCCACCACAGCAATCACAAAACGAATAAAAATTCGGACTATGCTTTTCATGATTTTCCCTCTAGCACCAATTTATATCCTAAGCCCCTAACAGTTAATAAAAAACAAGGACTAGAAGGATTTACTTCAATTTTTTCTCGTAAACGGCGAATATGCACCATCAATGAGTTTTCATACCCAAACAACCCATCTCCCCACAAAGCCTGACACAAGCTATCACCAGTTACAATATGTCCCTGATTGGCATACAATTTTTCCAATAACACATATTCCTTAGCTGTAAGGGATACTTGCCCTTCTGCCCTTAACACTGTAGCACTGTTTAAATCAATTTTATATGGTCCCAAAGAAAATTGCGGCTTTTCTTTGTTTTGTTTTACCGGAGAAAAGTAAGCCCGTTTTAGAATGGCACACAATCGCAAAACCAATTCCCGAGGTAAAAAAGGTTTTACAATATAATCATCTGCTCCAAGCCCCAGCCCGGCAAGTTTGTCCGCT